>JAPLGD010000050.1 GCA_026390345.1 Candidatus Bipolaricaulota bacterium
CCTCGTAGAGCGCGACGGCGGGCGCGTTTTGGAGCACGACCTGGAGGTAGACCCGCTCTGCTCCCAACTCGCGGCCCCACGCCATGAGTCCCCGCATCAGGCCCCGGCCGAGACCCTGTCTGCGGAACGCTTCGTCCACCACGACATTGAACACACCGAGCCACTCGCCTTGCACGACCCCGAGCGCGCAGCCAACGATTCGCCCATCTCGCTCGACCGAAGCGAAAGCGGTCGGCCGCGTGATCCGTGAGAGGATCCGATCGTGGATGTCGCGCCGCTCGGGTGCCACGTCGCCCATGCGGTGGAACGCGTCGCGCCACTCTTGGCTTGCATCCCACGAGGCATCGATCCGGACCGCGCCGTCCCTCGCCCCCGCCACATCGGCGATCCGAACGCTCGTTCCAGCCTCCGCCTTGTAGCCGCGCTCCGCAAGCGCGCCGTCAAGGCCGTGCGGCAGGCTACCTGTCGTCATCTTGAATGTCGGACGCAGGTCTCGCTCCCTATACTGTCGCTCGGCTTCCTGAATCTTGTCCGCAAGGTTGAGCGTTCCGGAGCCAAGCGGGCAAACGGAGTTGGCGCGGCGCGTGTACCCCTCGGAGAACCGTAGGACCCAGCCGTCGCTCTCGACCGTCTCAAGCGCGGGCCAGGCGTTCATCGAGAGCTCTTCGAGCGTCCGGATCATGTATCCCGCTAGCGCAGGTCCTTCCTCACGCGGCGTTTGCTGCCTTCCGGATTGCCGACGACGGCGAATCCGGCCTTCTCAAAGAGCGACATTGTCCCGGTCCACGAGAACGCCGCAATGTACGAGCCATCCTGGTTCGGAGCCGCCGGATACCCTTCGACGGTTTCCACGCCGCTCTCCCGCATCGCCCGGAGGGCGTGATCGAGGAGCGCCGTCGCTACGCCCTGGCCGCGGGCATCGCGGCGCACGTAGAAGCAGGGCACCGACCAGACCCTGGCCGAATCGTCGCACTGCAGGCTTCGGGCGCGGTTGAGACGCGGGAACGAGTCACGCGGCCCGAACGTGCACCAGCCCACGGGCGTCTTGCCGTCGAACGCGAGGATCCCGTGCACCGTCCCGTCGAGAATGCCGCAATGCAGTCTCTCCTTCGCGGCTGCACCCTTCACGTCGCCCCAACGCTCGCCCTTCTCGATCCGCCATGCCTGGCACCAGCACCCGCCGCAGGCGCCGTTCGCGCCGAACAGCTCTTCGACGGCCGGCCAAAGCTCTGGACGAAGCTCGGCCGTCGTCACCGCCTGGCGCGCTGGGATCATGGCCTCACGATCCCCTCCAGAAGCCTCGCCGGTGAAGCGCTTTCCCGACGTAGACGAGGCTGAGCATGATCGGGACTTCCCAGAACAGTCCCATGGTCGTTCCGAGAGCTGCGTACGAGCCGACGCCGTACATCGCGACCGCTGACGCGATGGCGATCTCGAAGTGGCTCGACGATCCGATGATCGTTGCGATGATCGCCTCGCGGTAGTGGAACCCGAGCGCCCGCGTCGCGAAGAGGTTGAACCCGACGACGATCGCAAAGCCGATCAGAAGCGGCGCCGACACGAGCAGAAGCTTGTCGAAGTGGTGGAGAAGCACCTCGCCATTCAGCGCAAAGAGAACGACCAGCGTGACGAGCAACGCAATGATCGCTGCCTTACCGACGACCGGCCGGTAGCGTCGCTCGAACCAGTCCTGTCCTTTTGCACGAACGAGGAGCCGCTTGCTCAGGACTCCAAGCACGAGCGGCGCGCCAATGAAGATCCCTGCCGAGATGGCGAGAAGCGCACGGTCGAGGGGGATGTTCTGGATCCCTGTCAGCAGTGACACGATCGGCACGTAGAGCACCATGATCGTGAGCGTGTTCAGGCTCGTGTTGACAACGTTCTGCTCTTGGTTCCCATCCGCGAGCTTTCCCCACACGAGAACCATCGCCGTGCACGGGCTTGCCCCGAGCAGGAGGACCGCGACCATGAGTTGGTCGTTGCCGCGGAGAAAGAGAGCGGCGAATCCGGCCGCCACGAGCGGCGCGAGGATCCAGTTCGAGAAGAGCGTCAGAAGGATCGGCTTCGGGTTGGCGCGTAGCTTCCGCAGCTCGGCCCACTGCAGGTTCAGCATCGCCGGGTACATCATGAGGAACAGGCAGACGCCGATCGGGATCGACACGCCGTGCACCTGCAGGGAGTTGATCGCCTCGCTGACGCTCGGCACCGTCTGCGATAGGAGCAGACCCAGCCCCATACACAGCGCAACCCACAACGCCAGGTACTTCTCGAATCCGCGCATCGTCCCTCTCTCCTCCCCGGGGCGCCCTCCGAAGCCGGTGGAGTATACCCGCGGCGTCTCGCACGCCGGATTCGGCGCTAGACGCCCCTTTTGCAGGATGGGAACTGCACGCCGAGCGCCTGTTCTGCGAAGTCGACCGGTGTGAGCCGAAGCGCCGACCGGACTCTCTCTGAAACGTTGCGGTAACGACCGCTTTCGGTGAGAGTCTCGCCAGCGACGGGTCCGCGAGCGGCCCCGAGCCAAGGAGCCCATGTTCTCAATCGTTGACCTCACACGGCAGTTGACTCGCCGCAGCCTCTCGTATCCCGGCGACCAGATCGGCGTTACGGCTACCACGGTCGATGTGGGCCACCCGGAGGTCCGGGTCACACACCTCACCCACCTTGACATGCATCTCGGAACGCACATGGACGCTCCGTTGCACTTCATCCCCGGCGGACCCGACATCGCCGCCCTCGGCCTCGCACTACGGCCAGCCGTTGTCGTCCGAACGCGGGAGCGCACGATCCCCGCTCACGTCCTGCCGGAAACCCCGCTCAAGGGGCTTGCGGTCCTCTTCGACACCGGTTGGACTGTAGGGCCCGAGTCTCCCGCCTACTACGAGGGATACCCGCACCTCTCGACGGTGCTGGCCGAGACCCTCGTCTCTCGCGGCGTCGGTCTGGTCGGCATCGACACGCCGAGCGTGGATGCCAACGCTCCAGCGAACGACTTCCCGGTCCATCGGATCCTGCTCGGCGCCGGAATCCCGATCGTCGAGGGGTTGTGC
>JAPLGD010000087.1 GCA_026390345.1 Candidatus Bipolaricaulota bacterium
TGTATGTGGACGCTGCGTACGTCCTCGAGGAAGACCTCGGGAACACGCTGGTGTTGTCGGCGGAGTTCTCGCTGGGCGGCCTGCTCGGCGGCGGCGAGGAAGAGCCGGTGGCTCCTGCGGCCCCCGTTACTCCTGCTGCTCCCGTAGGGACTGAAGGCTAAGGGACACGGGTTCCAGATTTCCGCTTGTGGCGGGGTGGACGGCGCGAGCCGCCCACCCCGCTCGCTTTCTTGTTCGCCGCTTGCACCGTGCCGCACCCACCGTTCACTCTGCGCCGCGACGCCGTCCGTTCTGCGCCCCGACATCGTCCATTTCGGGCCGCACCCACCGTTCACTCTGCGCCGCGACGCCGTCCGTTTCGGGCCCGCACCCACCGTTCACTCTGCGCCCGCACCCGCCGTTCACTCTGCGCCGCACCCGCCGTCCACTCTGCGCCCCGACATCGTCCGTTTCGGGCCGCATCCACCGCCGACCCCGCGCTGCGGTGCCGTTCCTCGTGAGCTTGGCGCGGCGCTTCGAGCGCGGCGCGTTTGTCCGGCGGCGCGGAGACAAGCGTCGTTCCCCGGGGTATCCGACCCCGATTGACGGAATTCCTCTTCCCTACTACTCTGGAACGGCGCTGTGATCCCTAGCGAGCACGGCCAAGGAGGAGGAACGTGAAACGCGGAAGCACCAAGGTTGGTTCATTCCGGCTTTTGTGGCTCGTCCTGATCGGCGCACTGGTTCTCTCGACGGCGAGCTGCGAGTTCTTCTACAGGATGTTCAACCAGCCCCCGCAGGCGGGGTTCACCGTCGGTCCGAGCACCGCGGGGGCGGCTCCGTTCACCGTGACGGTGAGCGCCGCCACGTCCTCCGACCCGGACGAGAACATCGAAAGCTACTCTTGGAACTTCGGCGACGGCGCCACGGGTTCGGGTGCCGCGGCGTCGCACACATACACGGCGGAGGGCACGTACACGATCGTCCTCACCGTGACCGACAAGTATGGCGAGACGGACACCGCGACGAAGACGATCTACGTCACACCGGAAGAGACCGGACCCTCGGCGAGCTTCACCGCGAACCCCACGTCCGGGACCTCGCCGCTCACCGTGTCGTTTGACGCGGGCGACTCGACCTACGACGAGGGGACGATCCAGTCCTACTCGTGGAATTTCGGCGACGGCCACACGGGAGTCGGTGTGATAACGTCGCACACCTATTCGACGTCGACCGCGAAGACGTACACCGTGACGCTCACCGTGCGCGGCACGGACGGCGAGACCTCGACCGCGACGAAGTCGATCAGCGTCTCGACTTCGTCGGGCGGTGGAACCTCAACGTCGGACGACCCGAGCGCCCGGTTCGACGCTGCGCCGACCATCGGCGTGGCTCCGCTGCGCTGTGAGTTTGACCCGGCCGATTCCGAGGCCGCAGAAGGTCACACGCTAATCAAGTTTATCTGGTCGTACGGCGATGGCGACTCCGAGTGGGACATCAACCCGAACACGATGGACCACGTGTTCACGACCGACACCACGAGCGAGATCTTCTCGGTCACCCTTATCGTGCTCGACAACGATGCGGGAAACGACTCGATCACGAAGACGGTGAAGGTGTACAACCACAAGCCGATCGCCGGGTTCGAAATCGGGAACCCGCCGGGCGGCGATGCAGGCGTGGGCGCAATTGAGTACCCGAATCCCAACGTACCAGGAAACGCCCCTGATGCCGATGATCTCGACGAGTGGATCGCCGATGACGTCACGTATGGAAGCCTCGGCGCCGAAGCCACAGTGACCGTCGTGATCCGGTCGATGGAGATCCCCGATGCTACCTGGCGCGCCCTGACGACTAAGGCGAACCAAGAGGACCTCGTGATGGCCGACGGGACGAGTGCCACGACATCGTCGAGCCCCTCGGCGCCGCACGACTACGCCGATCACAACTACTCCTACGACCCAGAGGGCCAGAAGTGGACTGGGGATGTGTGGCCGGCCTGGTTCCCGGCCCTCTCTGGTCAGGCGTGGGGAATCAAGTACCTCTACATCGACTGGGGCGACGGATCCGGCGAGGTGCAGGTCGCGTACACGAACACTGGCGACGTCGTTGCCTGGCATGACTACGCGTTCAGCGGCAGCGGCGCGGTGACAAGGACGATCAAGGTGACGGCCGAGGACTGGCTGGGGTACAAGTCGGCCGCGTTCTCCCGGGTTGTCACGTTGAAGGAAGGACACGAGGGAGACACCGAGATCTAGGGCAACGCGCAGTCGCTCGAGGAGGGTGCGAAGATGAAGAGGGGAATCGGCGAGTCGGCGGTATTCCTGTCGGCCATGGTGGGCGTGGTCGCCGTGCTTCTCGTCCTCGCCGGAGGATGCGCCCTCTTCAACAAGCTTCCGGAGGCCGTGATCTTGGCGACTCCCATGACGGGGGACTCGCCGCTCGTCGTCAACTTCGACGCGTCGGGGTCGACGGACGAAGACGGCACGATCGAGTCGTACGCGTGGGACTTCGGCGACGAGAGCGATGTGTCGACCGAGATCCTG
Organism: Candidatus Bipolaricaulota bacterium; assembly: GCA_026390345.1. GTDB lineage: Bacteria > Bipolaricaulota > Bipolaricaulia > UBA7950 > UBA9294 > JAPLGD01. The sequence goes on from JAPLGD010000087.1 coordinate 2,526, forward strand.
ACGCACCACACCTACCTCGTCACCGACGAGACGACGACGTTCACTGTGACCCTCACTGTCACCGACGACCTCGGGGGAGAGGACGAGGCGATCCAGACGATCGAAGTCCAGCCCCGGGGAGGCGGATCGAGCGGAGAGGGCGCCCCGGTGGCGTCATTCACGGTCGATCACCTGATCGGGGGAACGTCCCTGACGGTCCACTTCGACGCGACGGAGTCGGAGGCCGGGACGGGATCGATCCTCGAGTACGACTGGGACTTCGGCGACGGCGATGAGGGAGTCGGCTCGACGGTCACGCACACCTACACCCCGGACGAAACGACCGACTTCCTCGTGACCCTGTTCGTGTGGAATACCGAAGGGGACGTGTCCGCGGCGCAGAAGACGATCGTCGTCATCGTTCCGGAGGACACGACGGACGAGGAAGCGCCGACGGCCGAGATCGAGGCGGACGACCCCGTCCTCCTCTACAACCCGTGGCCCGACTCGGCTACCCCGACGGACCCGGCGCTGTTCGAAGTGACGTTCGACCCGCGCGGCTCCTACGCTGATGCCGGCCACTCGCTCGAGTACTTCGTGTGGGACTTCGGCGACAGCTCGGAGTGGGTCGTCGAGCCGAGCGACTTGAAGGAGACGCACGTCTTCAAGCTTCCCGCGCTGGCGAAGACCTACGTCGTGCGCCTGTTCGTGTACGACGACCAGGGCCTGGAGGACATCGCGCTCTACAACCTGACCCTGACGCAGCCGCAGGAAGAGGACTAGCGAAAGCTCCAAGCGTGCTAGAACGAAGGACCCGTCGGCGCAGGCCGGCGGGTCATCTCTTTCTCAGCCTCTGTCGCAGCCAGCGCTTCCTAGCTGCAGCGAGTCAGGCGGACAATCTGCGGCCGCTTTCCCAGCCGCAGCCAGACAGATGGACCGGCTGCGGCCCCTAGCATGCGACTAGCCACTGCACGAGTCGCAGCCATCGCCGCTTCCCAGCCGCAGCTACACAGATGGACTGGCTGCGGCCGCTTTCTAGCCGCACTCATCTCATACGGACAGCGTGCGGCCCCTAGGCTGCGACAACTAACCACAACTGTCGCACCCAACCACAATCACCTTCAAGTCCGCTGTGCCAACTCCGCCGTTCTCGTCGACGACCGTCAGGGTGACCACGGGCTTCCAACCGGAGCCGTTCGCGGTCGTGTACTCGTGACTGACGGTTACGCCCTCGTCGGTGGTCCCG
>JAPLGD010000073.1 GCA_026390345.1 Candidatus Bipolaricaulota bacterium
GGGTCGCGCTCCGATCGCGAGCCGGATCCCGATCTCGCGGGTCCGCTCGGTCACCGAGACGAGCATGATGTTCATGATCCCGATGCCGCCCACGAGGAGCGCGATCGCCGCCACGCCGCCCAGGATGAGCGTCATCGTTCCCACGGTCGACTCGTACGTCTCGATGAACTGCTGCTGGAGCGTCACACGATAGGGAGTCCGACTGCGGGAGTTGCTCGACTGGGAAGTTGTGGAGGTCGCGATGACCTCCTTGAGGACCCCCTCGATCTCCGCCGCGGCGGCGTCGACAACCGTCTCGTCCTTGGCCTGGGCGATGTACGACGTGAACTGGCGCGACCCGGAAAGCGTTTGGAGGGTCGAGAGCGGCACGTAGATCGTGTCGTCGAGGTCCTGCATGCCGACGGTCCCCGCTGAGCACATTACGCCGATGATCGTGAACGAGAGGGTCTGGTTCGAGATCACGAGCGTGAGCCTCTTTCCGACCGGGTCCTCGCCGGAGAAGTACTCCTCGGCGAATGTGGCGCCGAGCACGACGACCCGGCGGTTGTCGTCCAGCGAGTAGATGAACCGGCCGCTCGTCGGGTAGAAGCTGTCGAACAGCTCCGCGTACTCCGGGATAACGCCGGCCACCGAGGTCGAGTACTCCTCCCCGTCGATGATCGCCCTCGCGTTCGACGTTGAGGTCGGAACCGCCTTGGAGACGTCGGGCAACGCCTCGAACTTGGTGGTCAACTCCTCCGTGAGCGCCCGCGCTGAGGAGGCGGCGGAGAGCGCGTTCGGGAAGATCATGACGGTGATCGTCCGCATCCCGAGCCCCGAGATCTGCTCCTTCATCGAGGCCGTCGCGCCGTTGACGATCGCGATGATCGCGACGATGGCCGCGACGCCGATGACGATGCCGAGGACGGACAACGACGTCCTCATCTTGTGGGCGCGGAGCGCCGTGACGGCGGTCCGCAGCATTTCATGCAGTCCCATGGGTCTTGTCCTCCGCGATGAGCCCGTCCTTGAGGATGATCTCGCGCTTCGTGACCTGTGCGATCTCCTGCTCGTGGGTGACGAGAACGATCGTCCTCCCTTCGTCGTGGAGCGAGTGGAACAGGGCCATGATCTCCTTCGTCGTATGGCTGTCGAGGTTTCCCGTCGGCTCGTCCCCGAGGATGAGACGGGGCGAGTTCGCGAGGGCCCGGGCGATCGCCACGCGCTGCGACTGGCCTCCCGACAACTGGGTCGGTCGGTGCTCCGCGAAGTCGGCGAGTCCGACGCGTTCCAGACACACGTGAGCGATCTCCGTCCGCTTCTTCCGGGGGACCCCGGCGTAGGCCAACGGAAGTTCGACGTTCGCCTGAGCGGTTGCGCGAGGAAGCAGAAAGAACTGCTGGAAAATGAACCCGATCTTCTCGTTGCGGATCTTCGAGAGGTCCTCGCGGGACATCTCACCGAGGTTCTCTCCGTCGAACAGCGCTTCTCCCGAGGTAGGGCGATGCAGAGCCCCCACGATGTGGAGCAGGGTTGACTTTCCCGACCCCGACGCTCCGGTGATGGCTGCGAACTCGTGCTCCTCAATGCTGAACGTGACCCCGCGCAACGCGTGGTAGACGAGCTCACCCATCGGGTAGTCCTTGGTGACGTTCTTGAGTTCGATCATGGTGGTTAGGGCATGCCGGGCCCGCCGCCAAACCCGCCGATCGGCATGTCGCCACCCGGGAACCCGCTGTTCTGCTGTGTCGTGGCGCTGCCGGTCGCGGATTTCGCGACGCTCTGAAGCACGTCGCCCTCCTTGAGGCCGCTTGTGATCTCGGCGTAGGTGTCCGACTTCACGCCGACCATGACGACCTGAGGGGTTGCTTGTCCATTGACGACCTTCGTCACGATCCATCCGCGTGGCGTCTCGGTCAGACAGGAGATCGGCGCGAGGAGAACGTCGGTCGCCGAAGCCGTGGTAATCTCCATCTCGACTGTGTACCCCACGAGGACAAGCGGGTCGGAATACGGGAAGCTCGTCGTCGCGACGACGACGGTGCTGTTTCCCACTTCCTCGGCCATCCCGGCGACCTCGGTGATCTTGACGTCCCACGTCTTGTCGGGAAGGGGCTCGATGGTGGCGGTCGCGGACTGGCCCGCCGCAACGGAGGGGGCATCCAACTGGTCGATCTGGACCTCGAGGTACAGCTCGCTCGTGTCGATCAGAAGGAGGCTCCAGCTTCCCGACGACTCCGTCGCCTGGTTGATCTCGGTCACGACGCCGGCGAACGGGGCCTTGAGCGTGGCGTTGTCGTAGTTGGCTTGGGCGATCTTCAGGGCGACGTCCTTCTCCTTGACGTCGGCCCGAGCTCCGCCCGCCTTGGCCTCGGCGAGGGCTCGCTCGGCCTGGAGGAGAGCCAACTCCTGCTGGGACGGATCGAGCTTGACGAGGGCCTGTCCCTCGGTCACGCGGGCCCCGACGCTCACCAGCATCTCGTCGATCCGATCCCCATCGAACGTGAACGTGTACTCCTGCTTCGGCTGGACCGTTCCGTACACGACGAGGCTGTTCTTGACGTCGCCACGCTCCACCGTGAACGTCTGGGCTGTGACGGTCGCTTCCTTCTCGCCGAACCGATTGAGCAAGAGGACGAGGGCGACCGCGACCACGACCGCAGCCACACCCACCGTGATGATGATCTTCCAGGTCGTTCGTTTGATCTTCACAGCCATTCCTCCCAGTTGAGCTCCATTCCCAAGGCGTTCCGATACGTGAGGTGCGCGACAAGGAGCGACATGGCGCGTCCCGCCGCATCGATCTCGAAGGCGCCCTTCTCTTCGAGGAACTGCGCCCAATCGGAATCGGAGATGCTGCCGGCCGCGCGCTTGGCCGTCATGACCTGCTCCTCGAGCCGCCACTTCTCGGTCTCCAGCGTGAGGCT
>JAPLGD010000048.1 GCA_026390345.1 Candidatus Bipolaricaulota bacterium
TTCCGCCCTCGAGCTTCACGGCGTCGACCCCGGCCTCCTTCAGGAAGCGGCCCGCGTTGCGGACGGCGTCCTCGTCGCTCGCTTGATAGCTCATGAACGGCATGTCTCCGACGACGAACGTGTTCGGCGCAGCGCGGCGAACGGCTTCGCTGTGGACGATGCACTGGTCCATCGTGACCGGCACGGTTCCTTCGTAGCCGTAGACGCACATGCCGAGCGAGTCGCCGACGAGGATCATGTCCATGCCGGCCGCCTCGGCGAACGACGCCGTAGGGTAGTCGTACGACGTGAGCCAGGCGGTCTTCTCGCCGCTCGCTTTCATCTTCTGCAGTGTGTGGATGCTGTGCTTCTTCTTCTCCGTCACCGCGCTCTCCTTTGTCGGCGTATCGCCTCAGCCGACCTTTCGCCGTCGCGGCGAAACGCTACACGCCCACCCCCACCTCTCGCAACAGGAGGGCAAGGCGACAGAGGGGAAGGCCCATGACGTTGTAGTAGTCGCCGCTGATTCGGTCGACGAAGATCGCGGCGCGTCCCTGGATCCCGTAGGCCCCCGCCTTGTCCGCGTACTCCCCAGACGAGATGTAGGCGTCGATCTCGCTCGGAAGGAGGGGACGGAAGCGAACCGTCGTGCGCTCGACGGCCGAGCGCTCGGAGGGAGGATCCGTTCGTAGGACGCAGAGGCCTGTGAAGACTTCGTGCTCACGCCCGGAGAGCGACTCGAGCATGTCCCGGGCCTCGGCGGGAGTGGTGGGCTTCCCGAGGATGCGGCCTTGGGCGACGACGATCGTATCGGCGCCGATGATGATCCCGTGGCGGCTTCGGGCGACCTCTCGTGCCTTGGCTTGCGCGGCGGCGAGCGCAGCCTTCTCGGGAGGGCCGCTAGAAGCCTCGTCTGCGCCGCTCGGAACCACCTCGAAGCGGTCGAGGATCCGCGACAGGAGCTCGGCCCGACGTGGCGAGCCCGATGCGAGGATCACGGAGATCGACTCTACGGAAGGGCGGTCCGGACCGGACCATGCCTGACTGTGCTTGCGGTCGCTCAGGGGAAGCTCACTCCCGAAGTGCCGTAGTAGATCGAGAAGGGGGCCGACGCGTTGACGCTCTTGGGAAGTCGAATGACCCCCGCGATGACGGCGCCGGGCGCCAGGGAGTCGGTCTTCAGGAAGCCCTGCGTCAGCTCGACGAACGACGCGGAGCTGAAGAACACGTGGTTCGTCCCGTTCTGCTGCACGTAGAAGCTCCAGGGCGAGAACGCCGTACCCGTCGTGGACGTTGCCCAGACCATGACGGCACCCGTGCCGATCACGGGATCGAGTCGCTGGACGAGTTCCGCACTCAGGGAGCCCGAGCGAACCGCTTCGGTGAGATGCACGAACACAAGGCGGAGCGACTGGCCGCGCCCGCGGGTGTCGAGGACGCGGACGAGGGATCGGTCGAGGCCGAGCAGGCCGGCCATGCTCTCGGACGTCACGGAATCGAGCGCCAGGAGTTGCTCGATCGTGCTGACGTCCTCGAGGACGGGAACCGAGATCGGCTCGTGGGATGACGTGACCGAACGCGCCGTCGAGGCGATCGGCGCCGTCGCAGACACCTGGAACCGAACCCGCTGGCCGCTGAGCACGATCTCGAACGGCTTTCCCGCGTCGATCGAATCGCCGAGAATGAGGACTCCTTCGCTTCCGGAGCCCTGCGACGGACCGGCGGGGTTCACCTGGAAGAAGCCGTTCAGGAACCCGGGAGTGATCTCAATCCACGAGTCGGCAGAGGGCCACAGAAGCGAACCGCCGTCCGGCTGAACGGCGATCGCGAGCGGGTTGAAGTCAAACGACGAGACGACGCTCTTGATGCTTGGGTTGACATAGATGGCGTTCCGCCCCACGAACGGCAGCAGCGTCTGTCGAAGGGTTGGATCCACCTTGCTCGCGAGCGCCCGGTCGTTGATGAAGACGAAGACGACGGTCAACTCCGTGCCGCCCACGTCGACCTTCAAGACGTTGATGAGGTCGGTGTCCAGGCCGGTCTCCCGGGCGAACTCCTCGCGCGGCTCCGCGAAGACGGCAACCGCCGCGAACAAAAGAAAGAGGGAAGAGACGACCAGCACTCTTCCCCAATCAGACAGCCGCATCCGGCCACCCACCGTTCTGTCGCACGAAGCGGCTAGCAACCGCCGCCGCACCACCAACCCGCGAACGCGAAGACCCAGAATGCCCAGAAGAACGCGAGAAGCATTCCAGCCGTGATCTCGATGGTAATGATCGGCATTGGCCACCTCCTTCTTCCTGACTGGAGCATAGCACGGCGCTTGGCCAGCGGCAATGGCCCAATGGCGAGAAACCCCGTTCGGACATCTGTCGCCCTTCCCAGCGAAACCGGACCGCCCAAAGCAATCGGCCGCCCGCCGTCGAGCCCACCCGCGACGCGCTCTCGCGTGTTGATTTGTCCGTTCCCATAAGGTTTACGCGGGCAGCCGATGACGCTGTCTCAGGAAGGAACGACTGTAGCGCGCATCACGGTCACGTGTCCAAGCGGTTGCGCCGCGAAGTTCGTGGCTGACGCTGTTGGCTGAGTCGGCTACCATCCACGGCGAGTCAGAATCGTAAGGAAGGAACGAACTATGGCACCTCGAACGCCGTCTCCGACACATGTCGCTCTCGACAAGGCGCTCGCACGACATGAGTCCGTGATCGCCGCCGCCGTTGAGGCTTTCGGCCTGCCCCTTCACCTGATCTTCAAGGACGAGGTCGAGCAGAGCGCGAACGGCTACAAGCAGGTTCTCGGCCGGCTTTACCCGAACTCTCGCGTCCTGTTCGCCGTCAAGTCGAATCCGTGCCGGGGAGCCGTCCGAACCGCCGCGCGCCTCGGTCTCGGCGCCGACGCGGCCTCCGAGCACGAATTCCGCGTGGCGCTCGAGGAGGGTATCTCAGCGGAGCGGATCGTCGCGAACGGGAACGCGAAGACGTCACGGTACATCGAGGCGATCGTGAGTTCGGGCGCGCTCTCGTCGGTCGACAACGCCGACGAATTCGAAGAACTGTCGCGAACGGCGGCGAAGCGACGTGTACGGGTCCCAGTCCTGGTGCGCTTCCGAGGCATGCCGCTCTCCGGCTTCACCGCCGACGATCAGACCACCGCGGCGGAGTGGACGAAGTTCGGCTTCCCGATTGACGAGGCGGACCAGGTGTTCGAGCAGGTCGCACGCTCGCCGGGGCTTCGCTTTGCTGGGATCTCGGCGCACGTCGGTACCCAGATCGCCGACCCCGTGGCGTACGAGCGCCTTGCCGTGCACATGATCGCTCTGGCGCAACGCGTCCGAGCGTCGGGCCAGTCTCTCTCGGCGATCGACCTGGGCGGCGGGTACCCGGTCTCGTTCGTCACCCAGGCGGAGTGGGTGGCTCTTCAGGCTGAATTGCTTGAGCGCCTTCGGGCTCCGGCAGACTGCGGGGAATCCGTGACGTGGACCGACTTCCCGATGGGATACGACGGAGTCGCCCCGGATACCGACTCCCCGAGCTGGGTGGGCAAGGCGTACTGGTCGGCATTCCCTGCCTCGGCCATGCTCGAGCACATTCTCACCTTTCGCCATCCCGACGGAAGGACCACGGCCGAGCACCTCGCAGACCTTGGCTCGCCGACCCTGATCGTCGAGCCGGGGAGGAGCCTCATGGCGACGGCGGGTGTGACGCTCGCCGAGGTTCGCGGGACGAAGAGCGTGCTCGGCAACCCTGTGGTGTCGCTCGATCTCGGGATCACGAACCACGGAACGAACCTGATCACGAACGACATCTTCCCCGTCGCCATCCTCCCGCGGAAGGCTGACGACCTCCCGGTGGACGCCTTCCTCGCCGGGCGGCTCTGCTTCTCGGGCGACATGATCAGCAAAGTCAAGGTGCGGCTGAACCGTACGCCGCACCCTGGGGAACGAGCCGTCATCTACCTCACCGGGGCGTACTGCGCCGATCACTTCGCTTCGAACAGCTGTGGCTTTCCCCTGCCGGGCAAGGTAGCCGTCGACGGGGCCAGTCGGCTCGAGGTCTGGCGACACCCGCAGACGTTTGAGGACGTCTTCGGCCCGGTCGGCGCGGTCTGAGGACAACTCGGCGGGGCGAGATTCCGCCACAGGTTTCGGAGCCTTCCCTTCTTGAACACCCCATCCGCGCCGCGTAGGATAGGCGTCCCACGCACGCGTGGAGGGACGGCGTCGATCTGCGCAGGTTCGGGGACCGGCGGAGGCGCGCAGCGTCGGAGGGTGCTCGTGCAGAGTCAGAAGACCATGGTGCAGTTCATTCCGATCTCGGTGCCGGAGCCGATCACTCCGGAAAAGGCCCGGGGCGTCACTCCGGGGCGGTTCGTCCTCGATGCCTTGGCCGCAGACGGCCTGGATCTCCGGGACCGCGATGTCGTGGTCGTCAGCTCGAAGATCGTCTCTCTCTTCGAGGGAAGGACCATCCTCCTCGACACCGTGACCGCCTCCGTGAAGTCGCGCGTCCTCGGCTTCATCTTTCGCAAGGATGCTCGCAAGTTCGAGCTCTTGTCGCGCGAGGGGCGGGCCGCCGCCATCATCCCGCTTGGCGGGATCCTCCGATCCAAACGCGCCCGCCAGATGCTCGTGTCGTTGGCGCGAGACGAAGCGGAGGTCAAGACGGCGCTCAAGTTGGGAAGCCGGTTCGAGTACCTTACCTACAAGCACGCGACGTACCTCCCGGAGGCCGGCATCGACATCATGAACTCGCCGGCGGGCTACGTCTCGCTCCTCCCCGAGGACCCGAGCGCGAGCGCGCGCTCGATCGGGACCGCGATCGAAGCGGAGACGGGGAAGCACGTCGCGGTCATCGTCACGGACACAATCGCGCCCCTCGGCCGCACCGGCACGGTGGACGTCGCCATCGGGTTCTCCGGGATCGTCCCGTTCGAACAGAAGCTCTTCGAGCGGGACTTGTTCGGGGACCTTCGGCCCGGGAGCCGGAATCTGGTGATCGATTCGATCGCCGGCGCGGCGGGCGCGATCATGGGGCAGACGACGGAGAAGACGCCGATCGCCGTCGCCAGGGGAATGCCCTTCGCCTCGGACTCGCATGCGGGAGGCCGTTTTGCGATGTCGGACGTCGGGTATCCGAGGCGCGTGTTTGGCCTGGCGGCGGTCGGGGTCGTGGCCTGCACGCTCCTCTACTGGCTCCTCGATCTCGTTCCTGGCCGCGGGCGCAGACGGTCGCCTTGACAGATAGGAACCACCCGATCCGGGAGGTTCTCGAGGCTCCTCACGCGCGGGTTCGGCGCGGCCAGCGCTGGAACGTCAGCAGACTCACGATGTGGAACCACAGGGAGACAGCGAGCGTCAGCACGACGGCACGCCACAGGGTTCCAGGTGGGTACTGGAGCGCGCGCATTCCCTCGTTCTCCGTCCCCGCGGCAGCGGGCTGATAGACGAGGCCCCGGACGAGGGCGGCCGGCCGCATCTCCGTCGTCTGGCCCATGACCAGGCCAGCGATCGCGGCGACCGAGTCGATGATCACGTCCACCCCACCCGAGCGCGGGACGCCGAAGAGGTCCTCGCTGAAGGTGAGCCGTGTGATGGGGTCGAGGCCCGCGTACCCGACGGCCACGTCGTTCGAACCCATCCGCCCGAGCTTCGCGGCGGTGTCGGTGAGGATCACGGCGACGTCTACGCCGAACCGCTCCCGCACGGAGGCGCGAATCCGCCCGGCAACTGCACACGGATCCTTGGGGAGGATGGTGATAACGCCCGCGGGAGCGTTCGAGTAATCGATCCCCGCGTCATCGAGGTACGCTCCGTGCGCGGCCACGATGAAGGTGAAGGCGCAGTACCCGGAGAACCCACGGCGCATCGCTTCGGGGCTTGGTGACTGGGCGGCGATGGCCCGAAACAGGGGCCGGTAGCGGATCAGCCACATCATCGGGATGACGACCGCGACGCGACCGACCTCCATCAGAACCTGAACCTCGCGCGGATTCTTACGGAAGACTCGGCCGAGGGCTCGCGCCTTGCGGGAGGGGGTCACGTCGGACAGCCGAAGGGAGAACCCTTCGTGGAACGAAGCGATCTTCGAGGTGACGGCGAGCACGTCACCCGTCCGCGGCGCGAGTCCGTTGGAGGTGAGGAGGTCGCAGACGTAGTCCCCGGCCGATCGGCCGGCGGCGGAGTCAGGGTCGACGACGTGGTCGGTCGAGAGAGGAATCACCTCTACGACAGGCGGCCGCTTCTCTGGCGTACGAGTCTCCGGCATCTGGCATCCTCCCTGGCGAGAGCCGATTGTAGCAGGGCGCGCGGCAGGCGGCGATCGTCGACTACGACCAACGTGTCACGATCGATTCACGCGCGAACAGACGGACGGCGCCCCGAAGCAAGATCGCGTCAACCGCGAAGAACGCGAGCGCGAGGAGAAGCGTCCGCACCGGGGTGAACTCTACGAGCCCGGTGACCTGGATCGCGATGAGCGCGAAGATCGGGAAGACGACGAGCACCGCGAGGTTCTGCGCCTCCTTGGCGTCCCGAGCCCTCGACGAACCGATGACCCCAAGGATGAAGCTCAGGAGGGACACGGCGGGCATCAGGAGGAGGACGTCGAGGAAGAAGGTCGCCGTGAGCACCGAGCGCAGCAGGGATCCCCACCCGAGGGCGTACCCGACCCCCACGAACAGCGCCGCGCTCGCCCAGGCCACAAGCAGTCCGGGCAACGCGCCGGAGAGGATCTTCCCGGCGAGCAGTTCCCACGTGCGCACGGGGGTCGCCAGCAGCGGCTCGAGCGTGCGGGAGACCTTCTCCTCGACGATCCCGAGCGTGGCGAACACATTGGCGACCATCGCCGGGATGAGCAGAACGAAGAAGGGGAACTGCCGGAGAATGAGGAGACGAAGCGCGTTCGCGTCGGTCGCCGACGGCCCCAGGATCGCCGGGTTCACGAAGCGTGGCACGATCCAGGACAAGAGGAGCGCCTGCCCCACGAGGACGAGCGGAATCACGACGAGGAACAAGAGGCTCGAGGGCGTGGCCGCGATTCCTGCCCACTCCATCCGCACGACGTTCCAGATCCGCCGCTTCACGCTTCCTCCTCACGGACCAGGCTGAGGTAGACGTCCTCGAGTGGGCGCTCGTCCTCGCGCACCTCGAGCACCTGTCCTCCAGCCTGGACGATTCGGGCCACCAGACGCGGACGATCGCGGTCGGGGTCCGAGAGGAGCATGGTGAGAACTCCATCCTCTTCCTCGTGAGCATCCCGCACGTACGGCTCGCCACGCAACGCCGCTAGGCAAGTCTCTGTTCCACCGTCGAGGCGCACGCGCAGCCGACGCTCGAACTGGCTCTCCCGCAGAGCTCTCGGCGTGTCGATCGCCACAAGGCGCGTGCGAAACACGGCAATGCGGTCGCTCAACTCCTCCGCCTCGGAGAGGTTGTGGGTCGACAGGAGGATCGTGCAGCCGTCCTTCTTCAGCGAGACAATGAGTTCGCGCAGGTTCCGCGCCGCCTCGGGATCGAGGCCCGCCGTGGGCTCATCGAGGAAGAGGATGCGCGGCTCGTGGAGGAGGACGCGGGCGAGGGCGAGCCTCTGCTTCATCCCTTTCGAGAAGGTTCCGACCTTGTCCCGAGCGCGGTCAGCAAGCCCCAATCGGGCGAGTTCGCGGGCCGCTGCGGCCTTGGCGTCGATGCCCTCATAGAATGCCGCGAAGTAGGCGAGGTTGCGCTCCGCTGACAGACGCTCGTAGAAGCCGGGCGACTCCGTGAGAAAACCGACCGACTCGTGGACGTTCTCTGGCTCCGAGGCCGGATCTCGTCCGTCCACCACGGCGTGGCCTGCGCTCGGTGCGATGATGCCCGCCAGCATCCTGAGGGTCGTTGTCTTCCCCGCTCCGTTCGGGCCGAGGAGGCCAACGATCTCGCCCGCGCCCACAGCAACGGTGAGGCTGTCGACGGCGACGCGGTTGCCGAACCGCTTGGAGAGGCCTTCTGTCGAGATCACGGCATGACCCATCATGGTCTTCCCCATATCGGGCTCGGATACACCCCAGCCTGGACACGACGGCGGATCTCGTCCCTCGCCCACTCGAGATCCTCTCGGTGGGTCACGCCGAGCCACGCCTCCTTCGTTGGGAGAACGTGGACCTCTCCCTCCCGGGCCTTGAGAAAGCTCGCCACGGCCGTCGGGAGGCCGAACTCGTCATCGGCCGCGGGAGTCAACTCAAGGAAGTGGACGAGTCCGCGACCGAAGGCCGGGAAGACGCTCGGCGCGAAGCCCCAGAAGTTCATCGAGGCGACCGCGGCGGCGTCCAATGGATGCCACGTGCCGCGATCGGAGTATCCGATTCCGGCCTCGCGCCGCTCCACGCCGTGGCGCTCGACGATCGCGACAAGACGGCCGAGCTCGTCCACCTCGCAGACACCCCGTGAGACGGCACCGTGCGGCGTCAGCGTCGCGCCGAGCGCGTAGCCCACGAGAGCAGCCCGCAGTGGGGTCCGGCCGTCGACGTCGCAGAGAAACTGCGCCATGGCGTCGAACGCGGAGGCCCCGTAGAAGTCGTCGGCATTCACCACCGCGAACGGTTCCGTCACGGCGTCGCGGCACGCCCACACCGCGTGCCCCGTTCCCCACGGCCGTCGCCGTTCTGTGGGAACGGCGTATCCGGCTGGGACGTCGTCCAACCGTTGCTCGACGTACTCGATCTCGCAACGACCGGACAGCGGGCCGAGTCGGCGCTCGAGCGTACCCTTCACGTCCTCTCGGATGACAAACACGAGCCGCGAGAAGCCGGCGCGCAGGGCATCGAAGGCCGAATAGTCGAGGAGGATCTCCCCGCTCGGTCCGACGCTCTCGATCTGCTTCGGACCTCCGAACCGCCTTCCCAATCCCGCTGCGAGGATCACCAGCGTAAGCTGCCGTCCGCGCTTCATCTTCGACCCTCCCTCCTGCGCCCCACTTCATCCCGTCCCGATGGAGTCGACCGGGCGCGCCGCCGGCTCACAACCATGACGACGAGAGCGACCCCACTGACCGCCGCCATAACGTACAGCATTCCACGAAGCCCGAGAGCGGGCGCAATCGCACCCGCGATGGTCGGACCGATGAAACCGCCTACGCCGCGGGCCGTCTCGAAGAGCCCGAGCATCGTGCCCAGTTGGGCCGCTGGCACACGATCACCGATGTGGGCCGTCGAGCCGATGTAGAGGGCGCTGTACGTCAACCCGATCAAGACATAGGCGACGGCCATTCCTGCCACATCGCGGGAGAAGGCGACGACAAGGGGGATGGCTACGGACAGCGCGAACCCCCACATGAACACGCGCCGCCGCCCGACTCGATCGACGACCAGTCCGAAGACAACCGTCGCGCCGACCTGGGATATGCGATTCAGTCCACTCACCATGCCCATCGTTCCAGGAGGAATGCCGAGCGTTGCCATGTAGACGTAGATGAGAGAGTACGCGCCGCTGATCCCGATCTGACGAACGATCGTGCCGACATACAGGTCCGTCAGGCCGGCGGAACGAAAGACGGCTCGTGTCGACACCCGCTCCCTCGGCGCCCGCTTGGACTCGCGTGGCAAGGCGAAGAGCAAGGCCGCGGCAGCCAGGGGGAAGACGCCGGCGGCAAGGAACGTGCGTGAGAACGCCAGGGATTCGAGGACAAGGCCAGCACCGACCGCCCCGACGGCGAGTCCGAGAGAGCGCGAGGAGCTGACGTACGAGAGGTTCTTCCCGCGCCGGGTCGAGGCGCTCGTCCCTGAGACGGCGGCGAGAGCCACCGAGGCGAAGCCGATCTCCATGAACGACCGCAGAAAAGCGCTTCCCAGCACCACGGCGTCCGAGGGGAGTGGAATCATCAGTGCGGTGCCGACCGCCGTGCCGACCGCGGTGACGATGAGGAGCCCTCGACGTCCGACTCGGTCGGAGACGCGCCCCCAGAAGAGGCTTCCGACGACAACGCCGACCGAGCTAAGGCTCGAGACCGAACTAATCAGGATCGTCGCCGCGTCGCGGTCCTTCAGGAAGAGCTGGATGACGAGCTCGAGCGCTCCGGAGGCCGCCGCGAGAAGGACTGACGCCGCTGCAAGCGGCAGCATGACTGCTCGCGCTGCCGTGCGGCCTGGTGCCCCTCCCCGCGCATCCACAATTCCGGAAGGGTATCCCCATCCCCGGTGTACGGCACGCTCCAACCTCGGGGCGGCTCCTAGACGTGATGCCGATCAGGTTCCCCGCGGAGCCGATTGGGGCACCTGGCCGCTCAAGGTTCGCAACGTCGCGCCGCCGTGGGCCTCTTGAACTCAGTCGGCAGCGGCCTCGGTATACTCGCTCGACCATGAAGCGGCGCGTCCTGATCATTGACAACGCCATCCACCGGTTCCTGTTCAAGCCTCCGTGGCACTGGAAGGCGTGCCTACGCGGGACTGCGGTCGATGTCGTGAACGCGCCGTCCGGCCACCCCCTGCCCGATCTCGGCGGATACACGCACGTCATTCTGACGGGATCGGAAGCGTCGCTTCTCGCGCAGAGGCCCTGGTTCGAGGAGGAGTGCCGGCTCATCCGTGACGCGGCGCGCCGTGGAATTCCTCTCCTCGGATCCTGCTTCGGACACCAGATGCTCGTCTACGCGCTTTCGGGTCCGGCGGCACTGCGACCGTCGAAGACGCCCGAGGTCGGCTGGGTCTCGGTCGACGTCATCGAGCCGGACGAGCTTCTGGCCGACGTTCCACATCCCTGGCATGTCTTCAGCTTCCACTTCGACGAGGTGGCCGATCCGCCGACTCCGTGGAAGATTCTTGCGCGCTCCGACCGGTGCGCCGTGCATGCGCTGCGGTACGGCAACCGCCCGATTTGGGGAATCCAGGCGCATCCGGAGATCTCGGAACGGAAGGCGGAATTCCTCGCGCGACTGTATCTCCTCGTTTGCGGCCGAGCGGGCCGCAGGGCCGCGACGGACTTCCGGAGACCGGCCGTGCGCGATCGCGCGGGGCACAGCATCGTACGCCGCTTTCTTTCCGTCGGCCCGGCCGTCTAGGCCGTGCGCCGCTGGCACTTCGGGCAGATGAAGCTCGCTGTCGATCCTGTTTTGATCTTGACAATCGTCGTTCCGCACTTCGGACACAGCTTCCCCTCACGGTAGCCGACGAGGAGATCGGTCCCGAGGAACCCCCCGGGACGACCGTGAAGGTCCACTTCGTAGAACGCGCCGCCCTTGTCAACCGAGCGCTGCAATTCCGTTCGAATGGCCCCGTGGAGGCGGCGGACATCCTGGGGCGAGAGCCGGGAGATCGCCTCGAGGGGATGCAGCTTCGCGCGGAAGAGGATGTCGTGGATGTACGCGTTGCCGATCCCGGCAAGCTTCGATTGGTCGAGGAGGAACGACTTCACGGCGCCGCGTCGCCCGTCGAGGAGCCTGCGGAACTCGGCAAGGGAGACGTCGAGCGCGTTGGGCCCGAGACTCGCCGACATCGCATGCTCGGCGAGCTTGCCCGGCGCAATATAGTGCGCGTACCCGAACCACCAGAAGTTGACAGCTAGCGACTGGCTGTGGTCGAGGTCGAAGCAAATCCGCCACTTCTCGGGAAGACGCTTCGAGGGGACGAGGAGGATCTCCCCGCCCATTCCGAGGTTGAGGAGCAGATGCCCCTTCGACGTTTCGAGGAACAGCCACTTCCCGTGGTGCGTGACTCGGCCGAGCGTGGCTCCGCGGAGGCCGCGCTCAAACGCCGCGACGGGCACGTTGAGGCACTTCGGCTGCGTCACGGCGACCCCGTGGATGACACGCCCCGAGAGCGCCTCATTCATCTCCCGTGCCCGACATGCGATCTCCGGCAACTCCGGCATCGCCGACCTCCTTTTCCTACCCTCGCGGGCCCACGTGCCATCCTACCTGGCCGGGGTCTCGGAAGCGTCTCGGTCGGCCATCGCCCGGTTTCCTTGACAGCCCGCAACGGTGGTAGTCTCGGGGAGCGAGAGGACGAGGAGGGCGGAGATGACGCGACGGATGTTCCTTCTTTGGGTAGTTTTCGCGGGAACTCTCGGCCTGGCGTGGGGGTGCGACTGGTTTGCGCCATCCGGCCCGGCGGCCATCACAGCGGTTCCAGCGAGCGGGTGTGTAGGCACACAAGTCACGATTGTCGGAGCGGGATTCGGCGTCTCCCAAGGAGCAAGCAGCGTCACGTTCGACGGAGAGCCGGCGATGATCGACACGTGGAGCGATGGAGCGATCACCGCTCGCGTCCCTCTGCTCGCTACGTCGGGTGGGGCGTCGAGCAACGCAGCCGTCGTCGTGACCGTCGACGGCGAGGCCGTCGGCAGCGGGAGCTTCACCGTCGTGCGTGGCATTCTGTACTTCGCGAAGCGAGGCGACGATTTCGTGCTGTGCCTCATGAACCCGGACGGCTCGGACGCAACCGACATCGCCTCCGGCATTGGAGCCTGGACGTGCGCCGCGTGGTCGCCCGACGGGACACAAATCGCGTTCTCGCGGGTCGTCGAAGCGACGGCGGGCATCTACGTCATCAACGCAGACGGGAGCGGCGAGGAGCAGCTGACAGACCACGCGAGCTTCGACTTGTTCCCCACCTGGTCGCCGGATGGCGAGAGAATCGCGTTCCAAACCTCCGTGGATGGGGACCTCGAGGTCTACGTGGTCGACGCGGACGGCGGCGGCGAGACGAATCTCACGCAATTCCCATTCGAGGACGGGTGGCCGTCGTGGTCTGCCGACGGAACGAGAATCCTGTTCTACTCTCGTCGCGGAGGACTCATCATCCTGGGAGCGGACGCGCCGAAGCTTTCGCTCAACAACCTCGAGGTCATGGTGATGGATGCGGACGGCACCGACGTGACAAACCTGACGAACAACGCCGCAACCGATTGGATCCCGTTCTGGTCTCCCGACGGGACGCGAATTGCGTTCCAGAGTGATCGGGACGGGAGCGGCGAGATCTTCGCCATGGCGAGCGACGGATCCGACCCGACGAACCTTACGAACAACCCCAACCTTGACGGCTGGGCCTCCTGGTCGCCGGACGGGGAGAAGATTGCGTTCGTCAGCGACCGCGACGGGAACTACGAGATCTACGTCATGAACGCCGACGGCACGGGGCAGGTCCGTCTGACGAACAACACGGAGTGGGACGCGGGACCGACGTGGTCTCCGGACGGAACTCGGATCGCCTTTGAATCGCACCGTGACGGGGAGTATCGGATCTACGTCATGGACGCGGACGGGACGAACCAGACAGTGCTGACGCGCGAGTCAAGCGGCTACCCTGTCTGGCTGGAGTCGCGGTGGGCCGCCGTGCGCCCTTAGCGGCTGGGGCCCGGGCGAATCGCCCCGGCGTTACTCCATGAGAGGGAGTCTTCCCTCGTCGAAGAGCCTCTTGCAGGCTGCGACGACATCCGCGTCGTACAGGGTCCCCGCGGCTCGCACGACGTCTTCCACTGCGGCCGCCATCGGGCGGGCCGGGCGGTAGGGGCGGTGAGAGACGATGGCCTCGACGACGTCGGCGACGCCGAGGATCCTCGCCTCGAGGAGGATCGAACCGTCTCGGATCCCCTTCGGGTACCCGGAGCCGTCTATCCGCTCGTGGTGCTGCAGGACGATGTCTGCGACCGGCCACGGGAAATGAATTGCGCGGAGGATCTCGTACCCGGACTCGGGGTGGATCTTCACGAGCCCAAACTCCGTCGGGGTGAGGACCGTAGGCTTGCTCAGGATCTCGGCCGGTACGGAAACCTTGCCGACGTCGTGCAGAGTCCCTGCAACCCGCAGCCCCTCGAGCCGATCTTCGGAGAGCCTCATCTCCTGTCCGATGGCGCACGCAATTTGCGTCACGCGCTCCTGGTGTCCCGCCGTGTACGGGTCGCGCATCTCCGTCGTCACGGCGAGTGCGCGAATCGTGTCAGAGAGAGCATTCTGGACCCGACGCGCCGCCTCAACCCGCTCGCTGATGTCGATCAGAATGCCGCGGATGCCGACAGGGCGTCCGTCCTTCACGATGGCGCGTGACGAGATGAGGGCCGGGAACGTAGAGCCGTCCTTCCGAATGGCCGTGTACTCCCCGGTGGGTACGGAGCCACTCTCGAGCGCCTGCCGGAACGTTTTCGCCGCACGGTCGCGTTGCTCCGCGGTCACCATCTCGAAGATCGTCGTTCCAGTTTCAAGTTCCTGTTCGGAGTACCCGAACCAATCAAGCCCCGTGCGATTAGCGAAGGTCAGGCGCCCCTCCGGGTTGGCCTCGAACACGCACGTCGGCAGGTCGTTCGCCAGCTCGCGGTACCGCCGCTCCCGTTCGACAAGCTCGCCCTCGGCCTGCTTCCGGGCGGTGATGTCGGTGGCGAAGTTGAGCGTCGCCGGCCGGCCGGCCCAGTCGATTCGAACCGCGCTGAGCTCCACCCACCGCGTCTCGCCGTCAGCCCGAAGCACGCGAAACGCGTACCCCACCTCGACATCCTCACCCGCGAGCCGCCGCGCATACCGTTCGACAACCATCGCTCGATCGTCGGGGTGGAGAAACTCGGAGAACGGACGCGACGCGATGTCCTCGGGAGTGCGGCCGAGGATCCTGGCCGCCGCGGGGTTCGCGAACTTCAGCACACCGTCCTGCGCCACGAACACGGCTTCTCCCGCGTTCTCCACCAGGAGTCGGTACTTCTCCTCGCTCTCGCGGACGGCAGCCTCGGCGCGGCGGCGCTCCGTCATGTCCGCGACGAAGTTGAGCGTCGCCGGCCGACCGTCCCAGTCGATGCGAACAGCGGTGATGTCCACCCAGCGGATCGTTCCGTCGGCACCCAGAGCCCTGAACTCATAGCCTCCCTCACCACCCTCCCCGGCGAGCCGCCGAGTGTGCCGCTCGACGACCATCGCTCGATCCTCGGGGTAAACCAGCTCGAGGAACGGGCGGGCCAGGATGTCATCCGCCGCGTAGCCGAGAATCCGGGAAGTTGCGGGATTGGCGAACTTCAGGAACCCATCCTGCGCGACGAAGACGGCTTCTCCCGCGTTCTCCACCAGGAGTCGGTACTTCTCCTCGCTTTCCCGGACGGCCGCTTCGGCTTGCCGATGCTCCGTGATGTCCTGCACGATCCCGAAGACCCGCACGGGAGTCCCCGCCGCGTCTCGAACGATGCTGCACTTCTCGTGGATGTGGCGAACCTCGCCTGTCCGCCGCCGAACGAGACGATGCTCATTTTCGTACGCGGCCTCTCCCTCGCGCAGTGCCTTCGCGTAGGCGGCCCCCACGGCCTCACGGTCTTCCGGGTGCAGCGTGCCGAGGAACAGATCGTTCGTGGGAGGGAACTCCTGCGGCCTGAGCCCGAAGATGCGGTACAGCTCGTCGGACCACGAAAGGTGATTTCCCACGACGTCCAGCTCCCAGCTCCCGACATGCGAGATCTCCTCGGATCGCGAGAGGAGCGCCACGGTCTTCTGCAGCGCCTCCTCGACCCGACGGCGCTCGGTGATGTCCTCGCCCGAACTGAGCACCCCGATGACCTTGCCTCCGGAGTCGCGGAGCAGCACGTTCTGCCAGGCGATCTCCCTCTGCTCGCCCGACGTCGTGACGATGGGGTTTTCGTAGTGCTCGACCGCGTTCACCCCGCCGCGCATCATCTTGCGAAAGACGGCGCGCGTCGACTGGGCGGCACTTGGCAGGAGGCACGTCGCAAACCAGTCCTTGCCGACGACTTCGTTTGGATTCGCGTACCCGAGGACCCGGCAGCCCTTGCCGTTGATGAGCGTGACGTGCCCCTCGCGATCGAGCGCCACCAGCATGACTTCCGCGATGCCTAGGTAGGCCTGCGCGAGATCCCGTTCGCGGCGAACCTCCTCGTGTGCTTCCCACTCCGCCGTGATATCTCGGTGCGTGCCGACAAGTCGCAGCGCCCTTCCCTCGGAGTCACGCTGGACGACTCTCCCACGGCTCCTGATCCTCCTCCACTCGCCGGTCTTCGTCCGCAGGCGAAACTCCGTCTCCGCCTCGGCGGCCTCGCCGCTCAGGCAACGAGCGAGCATCTCAAGGGCGCGCTCCTTGTCGTCCGGGTGCAACAGGCTGCGCCACGCCTGGTCGGAGGGCTCGAACTCGCCCGGCGCGTACCCGAGCATGGTGTAGTAACCCGGACTGTAGTACGCGGCACCGGTACGCAGGTCCACGTCGTACACGCCGTCGCTTGCCGCAGTCAGGGCCAATTGCAGACGTTCTTCGCTCGCGTGAAGCGCCGCCTCCGCTGTCTTCCGGTCGGTGATGTCGCGCGAGGAGCCCCATCCTCCCACGATGTTTCCCCGCTCCACCACGACGGAGAGATTGATGAGCGTCCAGACGGTCTTCCCGCGCCGATCCTGCACCGCTGCTTCGACGTCGAGCAACTGGTACCCGGACCGGATGCACTGCGCGACAAACCGAACCTGGTCATCGTGCGACCCCGCAAGAAGCCTCGAGAGCAGAGCACCGATCATGTCCTCCGGGCGCTCGAATCCGCAGAAACGAGCGAGCGCCGCATTGCACTCGGTGAGGACGGCACGTTGAAGAACCGACTCCGCCTGTTTCTCGGGGGACGCGCCTGTGCGGACGGCGGGGTGGATCGAGAAGTGCCAGATCGCCTCTGATGTGAGCTCGAGGTAGCGGCGGTAACCAGCGGAAGAGGCGCTCTCCGAGGCTCTCAGGCGACGTGCCGCCAAGGCGGCTCCATCGGCCTTAGCAGCTCGCGGGCGCCCAGCCTTCCCGGGCGCGGCTGGTCTCTCTCCGGATCGCACTATCCACCGCCTGCCCTCTTCCTGCGGATCGCTCTACGTATCCTAGCGTTGGGCCTCGCCCGCGGTCAATTCGGTCCCCGAGACAACGAGGAACCTTGGGGTCTACCCATGGGACTCTGCGAGAACCTTCTCCCTCTGGACCCGCGTGGAATGTTGACGTCGAACCAGCGTAGGATTGGACGATCCGAAGTTGCGGGAAGGAGAGGGACATGGCGAAATCCGGACAGAAGCCGCGCGTGTTGGGGGTGTTCGGGAGCCCACGCCGTGACGGCAACTCTGCGACGCTGCTTGAGGAAGTCCTCGGCGCGGCCGAGCAGCAGGGCGCCACGGTCGAGCGGGTCGTCTTGGCAGACAAGACGATCGCGCCCTGCCGAGCGTGCGACGCGTGCTTGAAGACGGGAGTCTGCGTCCAGCACGACGACATGCAGGAGTTGGTGGATCGGATGGTCGAGAGCAACGTATGGGCTCTTGCGACACCCGTGTACTGGTGGGGTCCATCGGCCCAGCTGAAGACGTTCGTCGATCGCTGGTACGGGGCTTGGCACAACCCGGCGCACCGCGCCGCCTTCGCCGGGAAGCGGGCCGTCCTCGTCGCTTCGATGGGTGACTCGGATCCCGCGACGGCCCGACACGTCGTCGGGATGTTTCAGGACGCGTTCGCGTACGTCGGCATGACGCTTGCCGCCACGGTGCTTGCGCCGAACGTGTCGAACCGCTCCGATGCCTCGAAGCGTGCGGAACTGATCGATGCCGCCCGCGCCGCCGGACGGGAGGCCGTCGCAGACCTCTAGTGAAAGCGTCCTGCCTCCGACGGGGCAGGATGCTCAGGCCACGTAGCCGGCCTTGCGCAAGAGCGCGATGCCGGCTTCGACGTCCTCGGCTGGGATGAGGTGGCCGATGTCGAGCGACAGTTGGAGGGCAATCTGGGCGGCTGTTCGCTGGCCGTCACAGAGCGAGAGGAGTCCTTCCGCAAGCGCTCGGTGATTTGCCGACAACTTGTCCTTGAAGAAACGCGCTTCCTCTTCCGTGAAGGAGTCGGTTACGGCGTAGACGAGCGGGCCGTCTACCCGTCGAGTCGGCCGCTCGGCGTGCGCTCTCGCCGTGCGCTGGCCCGCGGGAGGCAGGAAGGCTGCGAAGTGATCCCGCAATCCGCGAAGGGCGACTTCGTGGCGAGGAAGGAGCTCCGCCATCCGCTCATCGATTCCGAGTGTCGCGACCGTCCGGGCCCGGTTGCTCTCGATCGAGAACGCGATGTCGAGAAGTTCGTGCCCCGATTCGGGGTCCACATCTTGCGCCAGAGCGCTTGCGCGGGCGAACTCGCGAGCGCCGTAGGTGAGAAGCCATCCGAACAGACGGTGGTCGTTCGTCACGCTCTGCGGAAGCAGGGCGAGGGCGCAGGCGAGCAGCCCGACGTGCTCGAGCCGAGTAGGATCGACGTTCTCGATCGTGTCGTAGCTCGTGTGCCAGTATGGGTCGTCATGTCCGACCATGAACGACGGGATTCGGTGGGGGGGCGCGGCAAAGACGAGGTGGTCGCTTCCACCGCTCGGCGCATCGTAGCACCAGTGGAGGGGCCGGCGCGAGCCGCCCGGCGCCGCGAGCGACAGGCTCGCCACCATCGTGAGAAGAGGTTCGACCAACGCGTGAACGTAGGTCGGCAGGTGGTTGGGAGCGCGGAAGACCCGGAGCGGCTCTCCGATTCTCTCCGGGGACTGCCCGACCATGTCGAGATTGAGCGAGTAGCGGACGCGCCCGAGCTCGCGGGTGTGCGCCGCCGCCCACGGGAGCGTGCCGTAGAACTCGGGGACCCACAGGAACCGGATCCCCGCTGGGGGTGGGAGGAGGTTCGCCATGCCGCGGAGAACGCGGGCGCCCTCCACAAGGACGGCGCTCCCCGTGGCGTTGTCGTTCGCGGACGGCCGCGGATGGCAGAGGTGGGCGACGAGGAGGACCTCGCCCGCTGCGGGGTCAGAACCATCAATCCACGCTTCCAGCACTCGGAGGGGCCGATCGGTGTACTCCGCGTCGATCTCGCCTCGTAGGCGGACCGTGTCCCGCGAAAGCCTCCGGAGGAGAGCGTCGGCCGTACGGCGCGACACGGAAAAGGCTGGAACGAGGTGGGGGATCTCCTCCGCGGTGGGGAAGATCCCGTGGTACTCGACGAGGTCGTGCGACGCCGCGGATCGCTCGTCGTTGGGGTAGACCACAACGCCCACCGCTCCCCTGCGCCCGGCACGCTTCGTGACTTCGGAGGCTCGGCCGCACGCGAGGACGACGCGGCCTCGGACATCCGTGGCGGCGTAGTCCGCGTCGGTGTCGCCCTTGCCAACGTGGGCGAGGTCTCCCTCGAACGCGCCCCCGGGCGAGTGGGCCGCAACGCATGTGGGAATCTCGTCAAAAGAGACAAGGCGCTTCTCGTCGGGAGCCGTCTGGGCGAGAACGCCGCCCCGCACGGTCCAGGCCGGCGGCGACGTCCAGGCGTAGGTCTTCGAACGCCCGTCGGCGGGGAACTCGTGGACGCGCGTTGCGACGCGGAAGCCGGCCAGCCGTTCGCGGACAACGTCGAGAGCCTCGTCGTATCCCGGGGAGGCCTGCGTCCGATGGAAACGGGCGATCTCTGCGGCGACGTCCTTCGCGCGGGTGCCCGACACCTTCGCAGACAGGGCCGACAACGTCTCTTCGAGTCTCATTCGAACCTCCCTATGGTGATTCCGGACCTCACGAGTCGGTGGGCGGGCGTTCTCCCTCGAGGGGCCACGTCGCCGGGTCCTGCTCGTAGTACCGGCACAAGACGCCGTACAGCCTGGGCAGCGACACGAGGATTCGCCGTGGCTGCTGGAAGAACGCCTCCGTGACGACGGCGAAGAACTCGGAAGGGTCCTCGGCCGCATACGGATCCAAGACGGTCGGTCTGCTCCGGTCGACGAGCCGGCCGTGCACGGCGTACGCGGAGTCCATCTCCCGAGCCCAATCGGCCCGCAGCTCGGGGTCGGCGATCGGGGGACAGCCGTTCATCTCACCCGTCTCGGCATCGAGCTGATGCGCGAATTCGTGCAACACGACGTTCAGCTCGCCGAAGGGGTCGTCCAGGTCGGCGAGAACGTCGGCCCACGAGAGGACGAGGCTTCCCTGCATCCACGACTCCCCGGATCGAGACTCGACGTCCTCGGTCACGAAGCCGTTGTCGTCGACGTCTTCCAGCGGAGCAAGGTACTCCTCCGGGTAGACGATGATCGACCGGAGCTTCGGGAAGGCACTGGACGCCCGATGGAGAAGGAGGATGCACGCTTGCCCTGCAATCGTCAGCCGCACCGCGTCGTCGATCGCAAAACCGCCGGCCCCTTCGAATCGTTTCTCCGCCAGGAAGACCTGGATGTGCCCGTGGAGTTCCGCGAGATCCTCGCGTGGAAGTCGCCGGGAGATAGGAACGTCGTCGAGGATCGCCGCCCACTCATCGGGGAACGGCCGTGCCCGCAACCTCGCGCGCCGCTTCTCTGCGAGACCAAAC
The DNA here is from genome assembly GCA_026390345.1 of Candidatus Bipolaricaulota bacterium. Taxonomy (GTDB): domain Bacteria; phylum Bipolaricaulota; class Bipolaricaulia; order UBA7950; family UBA9294; genus JAPLGD01. The sequence goes on from JAPLGD010000048.1 coordinate 20,239, forward strand.
ACGACGACCTCCTTCTCAGACGAAGGATGCTATCACTCCTCACCGTCCCCGTCCTTCCCCCGACGGAGGCGAACGCTCAGCGACCGCGCGGCGGCGGCTTCGTGACCAAAGGACGGGCGGCGAAGGACTTGCGCGGAGATGGCGGGCGAGACGTCGAGGCTTGAGGGTACCGGGACCGTCGTCAGCTGAGTGTTCGGCGTTCTCGCCCCGGGCCGGCCGGATAGGAGGCGACACCGGCGTGCGGTGTTTGCTTGGAGTCGGCGGCGTCTGCGTTCGCTAGCTCGCCGAAGACCTCGCCCAACAGCTGCGCGCGTCGGTGGGCGTATGGCTCGTCGATCGAGTTGTGTCGGGCGGCTCGAACGCACGCTTCCCGCGCGTACAGGAGTTCGTCCTTCGCCGCCGGCAAGCGAAGCTCCGACAGGACAAGCGCGGTGTAGAAGAGCGGGAAGCGCTTCCACCTGCCGTCCCCGAGGCGGCACTGGGAAAGGGTGTGGATCCGCGGCGCGATCTCGGCGTGCGCGTTGTCTCCAAGGACCGCCGCCAGGAACCGGACATAGCCGATGAAGCTTGTGGCGCACTCGCCGATCGTGCAGTGCTGCAAGGCGTAGCAGGTTCCCGCCAGGCGCGTGGAGGCTGACGCGACGGCTCGTTCGACGGTCGGATCGCCGCCCGCGAGCCGGCAGAGCAGCCGCGCGGCCTCCTGAGAGAAGACTTGCTCGGTCGCCAGCTTCGTGCGGATCGGTTCGCCGGTCCACAGGTGCGGGCCGCGCTCCCAGTCGGAGAGAGAAACGGCGAACAGCCCTGCCTTTCGGCCGCTCTGGATCTGCCGGTCAAGGAGCGAGCGCACAAGGTCGTTCCGCGTCGGTGCGACCGCCGCCGGACGTTGCCGCAGCGCCGCCTCCGCCCGCTCCAATACTTGCGCTAGGCCTTCGCTAGACTCCATCGCATCCCCCGCCCGTCCTCCGCACGGTATCATGACGGTCGTCTCCGCTCCGTTTCCGGGGCGCGGGCGCCATCGTATACTGATCCTCCTCGGGCAAGGAGAGGTGAGGTGGAACCACTTCGCATACGCTTGTTCGGCTATCCTCAGGTGGAATGCGCCGGAGAGCCGGTGACGGTTTCGCGCCGCAAGGCGCTGGCGCTCCTTGCCTACCTTGCTGTCACGCAGAGCGCGCACAGCCGCGACGCCTTGGCTGCGCTTCTCTGGCCGGAGCAGGAGACCTCTCGCGCCTACGCGCTGCTTCGGAACGCCCTGTGGCTCCTGAACCAGACCCGCCTCGGCGAGTGGGTGACTTCGACACGGCACATGATCGGGCTGCGTCCAGGCCCCGATCTCTGGATCGACGTCGTGGAGTTCCGACGCGCGCTGAGCCCTTGCCGCACTCACTCCCATCCCGGCGTCGCCCTGTGCGAGCGCGGAGCTGCTCAGCTGGAGGAGGTCGTCAACCTCTGCCAGGACCGCCTGCTTGCCGGGTTCACTGTGGACGACAGCCGCTCCTACGAGGAGTGGCAGTACTCCGAGGCCGACGTACTCAGCGAGGAGCTCATGGGGGCCCTCGACTCGTTGGTGGACTACTTCGAGCAAGCCGGCCAGCCCGAGCGCGCCCTCGGCTACGCCCAGCGCCAGCTGAGCGCTCAGCCGTTGCATGAGCCGGCCCACCGCCGAGTGATGCGCCTGCGGGCCGCCATGGGGGATCGCGCTGGCGCATTGCGGCAGTTCGACGAGTGCGTTCGCCTGCTGCAGGAGGAATTGTCAATCTATCCGTGTGGGGAGACGGCTGCGCTCGCCGAGGCGATCCGCACCGCGACGGTCAACGCCCCCGCCACGCGCCCGCCACGACCCTCACCCCCGGTGTCGTTGCCGAAGTTCCGAACCCCGTTCTTCGGCCGAGAAGGGGACGTGAAGCACCTGATCGAGCTTCTCACGCGGGAGGACTGTCGGGTCGTAACCCTGACGGGCGTGGGAGGGAGCGGCAAGACGCGGTTGGCAGTGGAAGCGGCGCGCTGCGGAGCACCTCGCTTCTCTGAGGGCGTCGTGTTCGTGCCCCTCGCGGCGGTCGAGTCCGCGGCCCTCGCCCCGGCCGCCATCGCCGAGGCCCTCGACGCGTCGCGCTCGCACGGTTCAGGAGTCGGCGGAGCCTCGCTCCTCGACGATCTCGTCGAACAGCTGCGGGGACGGTCGATCCTCCTCATCCTGGACAACATCGAACACCTGGGCCGAGACGTCCGGTGGTTGCAGGCGTTGGCGGACATCCCGGACGGTCCCCGCTTCCTGGTCACGTCGCGCCAGCAACTGGACATTGACAGCGAGTGGGTCTATCCCCTCGAAGGATTGGCGTACCCGGAAGGCGAGCGCCCCGGCGAGGATCTCCGGGAGTTCCCCGCGGTTCGGATGTTCCTTCAGGCGGCGAAGCGCTCCGACGCGCGCTTCGATCCGTCGCAGGAGGAGCTGGAATCCATCGGCGGTGTCTGCCGGCTGCTCCAGGGGCTACCGCTCGGAATCGAGCTGGCTGCCTCGTGGAGCCGCACGATGACCTGTCCGGCGATCGCCGAGGAGATCGCCCGAGGATTGGGCTTCCTCAGCGCGAAGAAGACGCTCGCGCCGCGTCGTCATCGCAGCCTTCGCGCGGCCTTCGAGGGATCCTGGGCTCTCCTCGACCATCCTGGGCGTGCAGCGTTCCGGGCTCTGTCCGTGTTTCGCGGGGGATTCTCCGCAGAGGCCGCGGAGCGCGTCACGTCGACATCGCTTCCGACCATCGCCTCCCTGGTCGGGAAGTCCCTCGTTCGGCGATCTTCGTCGGATCGATTCGAGATGCTCGAGATCGTCCGCCAATTCGCGGAGGAGCGCCTCCAAGTGCTCCCCGAGGAACGCGCGCGCCTTGCGGCAAGCCATACAGGATACTACCTCGCCTTGCTCTCCAGCCAGGAGAGCCGGCTGAAGGGCGCGGACCAGAAGGACGCCCTCGTGGTCTTGGGCCGGGAAGCGGCCAACGTCTACGCTGGATGGCGCCACGCGGCCGCGGAGGGGCGGTTCGCCGAGCTACGGCAGTCGGCCATGGGGCTGTATCTTCTGTGCGACATGACGACGCGGTTCGCGGAAGGACGCGAGCTTTTCCGAGCGGCGGCCGCAGCGGCCGCCGAGCAAGGAGCCCCTCCGCCCGTTTGCGGATACCTTCGCGGATTGGAGGCGTGGTTCACGCGCTTCTTTGACGTTGGGGAGAGCGAGCGTCTCTTCGGAGAAAGCTGTCGTGCACTGCGGGAAGGACCGCGGGACCGGAACAGCTCGTTCATCCACGTCCTCGTTACGTTCTCGGGGTACCGCGGCGTGGGACTCACCACCGCGGAGATCGAGGAGGACCTTGCCTTTCTCGAGGCTCAAGGCCACCGCTGGGAATTCGCGGCGGGGGCGGAGGCCGTCAGCGGCCGATACGTCGACGGCTCTCCCGAGAGGGCCGTCAAGTCGGTTCAGCGTAGCATCGAGGTACGGACGGAGCTCGGCGATGCGTGGGGGCTTGCCCTAGGAGCCTTCTCGCTCGCCTTGTGCGATCTGCGGCTCCAGCAGTTCGAGGAGGCTCGTGCGGGGTTCCTGAAGTCGGCGGCGATCCGTCGGCGCCTGGACATCGACCCCTACGGGCAGATGGAGTGTCTCATTGAGGTTGCCCGGGTCGATCGGCGCCTGGGCCGCTTGGAGGACGCGTCGGCCCGACTGAACGACTCGCTCGACCTCGCGGAGCGGGTGCGCCAGCGACTGAGCGCCGCCTACTGCCATCGCGTGCTCGCCGAGATCGCCCTGGAGATGGATCGGCTCGGCGAAGCGGCGGAGCACGCCCAGGCGGCTCTCGAGATCTGCGATGCGCACCCTGCGCCCGAAGAGGCAGCTCGTTGCCGCGACCTCATCGTGCGCGTGGCGGCCGCGTCCCGGCCTGGCGAGGCTGAGTAGCGGCGGAGGCGGAAGCCGTGCGGTCCGTTCGCTCCCCCGACGTGAGCCTTGTGCGCTGCACGTGCGCCGCGCATAGTGAAGTCGCGGCGGGAGAGAAACGCCGCATGAGGACACGAAGGAGACCGTATGAAGGTTGTCGTGCTCGGAGCCGGCCGCGTAGGCAGCGCAATCGCGATCGATCTCGCCAAGGACGCGGAGTTCGAAGTTCGGGTCGCTGATCGCGACCCTCGCTCGCTGGAGCGCCTGCGGGCGCAGCACGGGATCGCGGGAGAGCGGGTGGACTTCTCGCTTGAAGGAGCCACGGCGCGGGCGGTCGCCAAGGCGGACCTCGTCGTGAGCGCCGTCCCCGGATTCCTGGGCTACCGCACGCTCCAGGCCGTGCTCGAGGCGCGCAAACGCGTCGTGGACATCGCCTTCTTCCCCGAAGACCCGTTCGGGCTGGACAGCCTCGCGAAGGCCAACGGGGTCACTGCGCTCGTCGACTGCGGGGTTGCCCCCGGAATGAGCAACCTCCTTGTCGGACGGGAGAGCGCTCGGCTCGACCGGACGACCCGGGTGCGAATCTACGTCGCTGGGCTGCCTACGGTTCGCGTCCTTCCGTACGAGTACAAGGCGGGGTTCTCACCGATCGACGTGATCGAGGAGTACACGAGGCCGAGCCGCGTCGTCGAGGACGGAGCGCTCCGGGTGAAGGCGGCTCTGTCGGACCTGGAGCACGTCGACGTCGAGGGAATCGGGACGCTCGAAGCGTTCGTGACCGATGGACTGCGTACGCTCTTGGCGACCATCCCGTGCCCCGACATGGCGGAGAAGACCATGCGGTACCCCGGGCACGCCGAGCGGATCCGCCTGCTGCGGGACTCAGGGTTCTTCGGCGCGGACCCGATCGACATCCACGGGGCGTCGGTTCGCCCCGTTGACGTGGCCGCCGCGCTCCTGTTCCCCCTGTGGCAGATGCACGATGGGGATGAGGACGTCACGGTCATGCGGATTGTGGTCGACGGAGAGAAGGGCGGACGGCCCGTTCGCGTCGCCTACGCTCTCGCAGATCGGTTCGACCGGACAACGGGGACGTCGTCCATGGCGCGGACGACCGGATACACCGCCGCCATGGCGGTTCGCATGCTGGCCAAGGGCCTCTTCCGCGAGGCGGGGATCATTCCGCCCGAGTTCGTTGGACGGAACGAGGACTGTGTCCAGTTCCTTCTGACGGGGTTGGCGGAGCGCGGCATCACCTATCCCCGGACAGCGGAGCCGATCGAATCGCCGCGGCAAAGCGGCAAATCGTAGTCCGATGCGCGCCTTCCGGTACCGACCGACGAACGCCGACCTGCGCTATCACGACCTCTCGGTGCAAGGCCCCGCGCTCGTGTGGATCCACGGCCTTGGCGCTTCCGGCGCTCAGTCGTTCGTGGAGGTGGCGTGTTCCTCAGAGCTGGCGAGCCGGCGGTCGCTGGTGCCGGATCTCCTGGGGTTCGGCCTCAGCGACCGCCCGGCGGGTTTCTCCTACTCGATGGACGAACACGCCGACTCCATCGTCCGCCTGCTCGGGGAGCAGACCCTGGGCGACGTCGTTCTCGTCGGGCACAGCATGGGGGCGCGATCGCCCTCCTCGTCGCGGCGCGGCCGGAGACGCGCGTTGTGCGCATCGTCCTCGCCAGGTCGAATCTGGATCCGTCTCCGGGGTCAATCTCCGGGTACATGGCGCGATTCTCGGAAGAGGAGTACGCGCGCTCCGGACATGCCGAGCTCGTGGGGCGAGCGACCGCGGATCCCAGCGTGCCGGGCGGGTACCTGGGGAGCCTGCGAATCGCAGACCCGATAGCCGTTCACCGTTCCGCGCGCTCCCTCATCGCTCCTCGCTCCCCGACGTTCCGCGAGGTCCTGTACGATCTGCGGATTCCCCGAACCTTTCTGTTCGCCGAGCGGAACGCGGCTGATCCCGACCTCCGGGAACTCCCGGTGCACGGCGTGCAGGTTCGGATCATCCCCGGCGCGGGACACGACATGATGGCGAACAGCGCGTCGGAGTTCGCCGCCACCGTTGCCGCGGCTCTCGAATAGGATCACAATCCGTTGTGGAGACTCAAAAGGAGGGGGCCATGTTCACTCGACGCGTCGCCGCGGCTCTTTGCGCTCTTGCCGTTGTCACCACGTGCTCCGCGATGGGCTTGAGCCGCGACGAGATGAGTTCCTACAACATCTCGATGACCCTGAGTCCGCAGGAAGACACTCTCGCGGGCGCCGAGTGGGTCGACTACGTCAACGATACCGGGAAGCCCGTAGGGGAAGTGGTCTTCCTCCT
>JAPLGD010000042.1 GCA_026390345.1 Candidatus Bipolaricaulota bacterium
CTCGCAGTCGAGGAAGTCCCCGGAGCTGTTGGCGAGCCGCACGCCGTCGTCGGGGTGCTCGGCAATCGTGGTTTCGGTCGCCGTCACGCTCGAGTTGCTGTGGCCGTGGATCCCGTGGATTCCGTTCTTGCGGATCTCCGAGCGCAGGATGTCCGCCAGCGCGTGCTCGAGGAGCACGCCGTTCTGGGTATTGTCGTGAACCTTGCTGTCGGAGAGCGCCAGCCGCGAGCCGAGCTCGGACACGCCTTCCAGGCGGTTCGAGAACACTTCCGTCGTCGCCACTTGCGCTGAGCTGCGCTCCATTCGAATCCCGTTCAACGGGTGCTCGGAGATCGCCGACCCCGAGATCCGCGCCTCGGCGTCGAGGAGCGAGACTCCGTTCTCCCCGTTGGCTCGCACCGTGCTGTCCGACATCTCTACGAAGCTTTGCTCGACGAGAACTCCGTTCGCGACGTTCTCGAGAATCTCCGACGCGCTCCGAACCGAGAGCGTCGAGTCGGCGACCGCGTACAGCCCCTGGCCGCCGTTCTTTTCCACGAGGCTCGCATCGACGGTTCCCGTTGACGCCTCGAGGAACACCCCGTGGCCGACGTTGTTCGCAATCGTGGAGTGATCGCCTACGGTCACGACCGACGCCGCCTGCGCGTGCACTCCGTTCGCGCCGTTGCCCGCCACCCGGCTTGTGAGGATGTCGACGCGCGACGCCTCGGCCAGCACGCCTTCGGCGGCGTTCCCCGCGACGGTGCTTGCCGCAATGCTTCCCTCGGCCCCCGTCGTCGCGCTCACGCCATGTCGCTCGTTCGCGCGCACCTCCGAACCCTCGAGCGCACCTACCGCCGATTCAATCCGGACTCCGTCGATCCCGTTCTCCGAGACGACGCACCCCTTCCGGACTTCGCCGCGCCCGCCGTCGTACACGTAGACGCCGTAGCGGACGTTCGCTCGGACGGTTCCGCCGGCGATTGCGGCTGTCGAGGCGTCGACGGTCGCTCCGTCCACGGCATTCTCCGAGACCGTGGAATCCGCCACCTCGCACACCCCGCCCGCCTCGACAAGGACACCCGAGAGACCGTTCTTCGCGATCGTCGAGGACTCGACCCGCGCACTCCCGCTGTTCACGTGGAGTCCCTGGGCGGCGTTCCCGGACAGCGCCGAATTGGAGATGGAGGCTGAGGACGACGTGGTCACCGACACGCCGTCGCTGCCCTGGTCCGTCACCGACGTGTCCGTGACGGTGACGTCGCTGTGGTCGGAGACGAGGATCCCGAACCCGGCGTTCTGGACGATCGTGCTGGTCGACACGCTCCCCGTCGAGCGGACGTACATGACGGCCGCGTCGGGATGCCCGCTGATCGTCGCGCCCTCCACGTTCACCGTGGCGTCGTCCCCGCGCACGCCTACACCTCGGTTGTCGACAACCTGCGCGCCTCCTCGAAGCGTGAACGTGGCTCCCGTGACGAACACCCCTCCCGTGCCGTTGTCGGAGATCCGCGTCGGCGCCTTCCCCTCGGCGAACCGAACCACCGCCGCGCCGTCCACGACGATGCCGTAGCCCTTGTTCGCCGTGAACTCAGACGCTTCGATGTCAGCCGAGCCGGAATGGATGACGATCCCGCCTGCGTTTCGACTCAGGATGCACGCGGACATCACGAGCTTCGCGGCGCTCGCCGTCTTGCCGCCCAGCTCGACGCCCCATCCTGCGTTGTCGACAATCTCGCAGTTCGCCAGCGTGAACCCACCGCCGCGCAGACCGGCGCTCGAGTTCCCCTGGACGACGCAGCCGTTCAGGGTCACACTCGACGCCGAGTCCAGTTCGATCGCCACACGTCCACCCTGCACCGTGAGGTTCTCGATCACGATCCCCGTGCAGTTCTCGAATCGAAGCACCGGCGCTGCCGTGTCGCGTCCGGAGATCGCGATGGTTCGCTGCGTATCCGGCGACGCATACACGGTGACGTTCTGCTTGTCCCTCACCACGACCGTCTCACGGATCGACCGCGTGATCTCGATCTTGCCGCCCTTCGAGACCTGCCGGAACGCGGACGCGAGCGAGGGTGTGTTGTCGGGAACCTTGATTCCACGATCCGCGTTGAAGTCCCCCTGCCCGAGCGCGACCAGGCACGCGACGATGACCCATCCGAGAGCCAGGCACAGAACGGTTCCTCGGGATGCCGAACGCATGACGACCTCCTCCCTACTCTCCCCCGCGGCGGCCGGAGACGGTCGAACAGCCGCTCGAGCGGCGCCCGCCGAGAACTGCGCCGCTGTCTAACCTACCCGTCACGCCCCCGGTGGTTTCGCTCAAGGCGCCATATCTCTGCCACAAGCCTGCTTCCCCCGACCCACAAGCGTGGGGTATCCTCTCCCGCGCAGTCGATGAACACGCTGGAACAATGTAGGAGGTGCCACAGGTGTTGGCATTGGGGACAAGCCGAAGGGTGACGCCGGTTCTGATGCTCCTCGTCATAGCGCTCACGGTACCCGGCATGGCGTCGGCCGGGCAATCGCGGACGATCAGTCCGTCCGAGGCGATCGAGCTTGCAATCGAAAACGACTCGCAGCTTCGTCAGGCAGAGCTCAACCTCAGCCTGGCGACGCTCGAACTTGAGGCCGCGCAGGTCTCGGCGGTGTTGCCGGCCGTCGGACTCGCCGTCGACCTCCCAAAGCTTACGGCGGCCGGACTCGGCCAGGAGATCGGCGCCTCGTTGACAGCCTCTCTCTCTCTTCCGTGGGGAGATGGGGCCCTCACCGGAGGCTTGGGCTTCAGCTACAACGCTGCGACCTCCGAGCTCGTCGCGCCGACATGGCAGATCTCTCTGTCGGACGTCCTCGACCTCGCCCGGCCGAACGCGGCCGCGGAGAGAATCCAGTCGCTCAAGTGGGCCGTCGAGAGCGCCAAGCGCTCGTACGCGTCGGCCAAAGCGGATCTGGTCGTCTCGACGCTCAAGACCTACGACACGCTTCTCACCGAGGCGCAAGAGGCCGAGTGGGACGCTGAGGCCGTGAGTCGCCTCACGGCGGAGCTTGACCAGGTGAGGGACCTGGCGACCCAGGGCTACAAGGGCGACCAAGACGTCAACGAAGCCACGCTCCTCTTGCTCGACGCTCAAGTGAAAGCCGAGAAGAGTGCCGAAGCCTATGCAGCCGACCTCGAGGCGTTCTGCCGAACGACGCTGCGCGTCGAGGAGGCGTCTCAGCTTTCCTCGATCGACCTCCCGATGGGGGATCTCCTCGTGGCCGCGCGCAACCTCCGCGAGAGCGAGATCCCGGAAGGCGCCATCTCCAGCGCGTCGCCCGTGATCGCGGCGGAACAGAACGTGACCACGGCCGAGAACAACCTTCGAGAGGCACGCGCCGACCTGCTGCCCTCGTTGTCCGTCGAGGCAGCGCTCGATTCCGACGAGTGGTCCCTCGGAGTCGGCCTTTCGCTCGACCTCTTCAGCCCAAGCCGGAAGGCCGACGTCGAGATCGCCAAAACGAATCTCGAGCTGGCGAAGGAGAAGCTGGACTCTGCCCGCGAGACCGTGCGGAACGAGATCCTCGGCCTGAAGGCGTCCCTTCTGTCAGCCGTCCGGAGCGCGGAGAGCCTCACGCTGGAGACCGAGAAGTGGCGGCTCGAGGAGCAGGTCATGACGGCCAAGCGCGCGGCCGGCAGCATCTCCGATTCCGATTGGGCGCAGTTCCTCGAAGAGAAGGGCGCCTTCGAGATCGATGCGGCGGGACGC
>JAPLGD010000104.1 GCA_026390345.1 Candidatus Bipolaricaulota bacterium
ACGAAGTCCACCGTCCCCTTCTCCTTCACGGCGACTTCGGCATACCCCGCCTCGTTCCAGTAGTCCGCAAACCACTCGCGGGACTGCGTGAACGGCTCGTTGTACTCGCCGTCCTTCACATACACGTCCGACCACTCGACATACACGATGGCCGGCGTCGCGGCCGCCACGATCTCCCGCGACGTAAGGACCGTGTCCGCCGTCGCAACGGCCCATCCCGTCACGTACTTCGCCACCAACGCCGCGGCCAGGTTGATCGGAACAAGGAAGCTGACCCCCTCGACCTCTTCGCCGACGATCTTCGACGTGACGATGCCGACGGCGCGGCCTTTGGTGTCGAGGGCCGGTCCCCCGCTGTTCCCGGGGTTCACGGCAGCGTCGATCTGAAGCAGCTCCGGCGAGTCCTTGATTTTCCGGAACGCCGTGATGTTGCCGCCGGTTACGTTCAGGCTCACGCCGAGGTCGAAGGACAGGGGGTATCCAAGGACGATGACCTGATCGAACAGCTGGACCTGGTCCGAATCTGCAATCGGGATCGTGGGAAGCCCCGACGCCTCGATCTTCAAGAGCGCGGCGTCGTACCCGCCCTTGTCGGTGGTCGGGGAGAAGTCGACGACGTGCGCCTCGTGGGTTGACCCGTCCGACAGCGTGACCGTGATCGGGCCGGTCGCACCCTCCACGACGTGGTGGCTCGTGAGGATGTACCCGGCTGAACCCACGATGAAGCCCGTGCCGCTCGTCGAGTACGTCTGAGCCACGGCGTTCACGCTAGCGATGCCCAGGACCATGAGCAGGCACGCCGCCGCGGCGATGCGTCGGTTCCTCGTCATTGCTGATCCCCTCCACACGGAACTCCTCTCCTATTCTAGCCTAGGGATGACGCCCGCATCTACGTGCCATGGATCCGGCCGCGTGTCCGGTGCGACGGAGTCTCCACGCGATGGGCTCGCTATCGGATTCGGAACGCGCGAACCCCCAGCACCGCTCCGGCGCCGCCGAAGTCAAAGACAACGGTAGCCTGGTAGACGCCCGCGGGCAGGGGGACACCCGAGGCGTCCACCAGCGTGACTACACGAACGCTGCCCGGAAGAATGCGGAAGTAGTCCCGCCCCGACTCCTCGAACCGCAGAGTCCGAACCACCGCGCCGTTCCGATCCACAATCTGAGCCTCACAAACCACGACCAACTGGACGTTTCCCGTATTCTCGAAGGCAGCCTGGAGCGTAAGCGGATCGGCCACGGTCTGTTGGACGTCGATGACCCTGCCCTCGGCCTTCTCGGTGCCCGGGGCGGTGACGAATATCTTCAATCCGACGGTGGGGCGAGCGACGATCTGGGTGCCCGCGACCTCTCCCAGCGACACGGGCCGGCTCTCGGCTTGGACGATGCTCCAGCACGTCCCCGAGAACCGCGTCGGCGTCCTCACGGTCGCACGAATCTCCGCGCTCTGACCTGGCTGGAGCGTCGCCTCGTCCCGCGAGAGGCTGATCCACTCAGAGCACGAGCGGTTGACGGTGTCGAACGTGCCGCCTCCACACTCGACACACGAGAGCTCGACGCGCTCGCCGTACGTCTCGACGATCGTCAGCCCTTGGAAGTCCGACGTCGGACGGATCGACAGCGCGATCCCTGCCTCTCCCTCTGCGCTCACGGACTCGACGACTCGAGTGACGAGAGCGGGTGCTGCGCCGAGCGCGCCGGTCCCCACGGGGGCCTCGCCGGGAACCTCGGAGGGTCCTGCAATAGCGCCCGCAACCTGTGGCGACCAGCTCTGGTAGCTTCCCTCCACGGAAGCCGGACCGCCCTCCGGCAGCCGCGCGGCGTAGCGCACGGTCACGACCTCGCCCGCCGCAAATGCTCGATCGAACGTCCATCGCACGCTGTTCGGCGCGATCCCAAGGTCGTTCTGCCCTTCGAGCGTGCGTACCCAATCCCAGACGTAGATTCGGAGCTCCGCCGGCTGCTCTCCGTCGTTGTACAACGTGATCACGTAGGTCGCTTCCGTGCCCGGCGACTGGGTCACGTCAAGCTCCGCCGGGGACCAGCGAACCCCGTAGGCGCAGAGGGAGAAAGCTGTCAGAGCCACTCCCAGCACCGTGGCAAGCACGATGGCCTTCGCCCCGTCACAGCTCCTCTTTGCCGCCATCGTCATCCCCCTAGTCGGTTGAGACCGTGTAGGCAATCGTGATCACGTAGGTCCCCTGCGGCAGTCCCGCGAAGTCCTCCAGATCCACCACGAGGGCGTACGAGACGCCCACGTCGGTGATCCCGGACGACGCCGTGTAGTCTGCCAGTGTGACGTGAAAGATGTCTTCAACCACGGTTTGCGTGGCCCCGGACGGGATGGAGAACGCGAGCGCGTAGCCGAGAGTCCACCCGGACGTCGAACTCGTCACACGAAGCACGGTCTCTGTCGACGCCGGATACGTGCCCGCGCCCTCGACCGCTGGGAAGCTAACCGAGTCACCCTGCAGCACGTCGAGGGAGATCGACGCCGCGGCGCACGCCGGCCCGTCGATCGACCCCGTGAGAAGCGTACCGGATCCTCCCGTCCACGCCGCGGCCACCTGCGTTTCCGCCTCAGTCCACTGACCGCTGAGGCAGACGTAGGACTTCTGGTTCCGCGACGAGACCGCGAACTTCATGCCCCGAAAGGGAGACGTCACCCAGGTGAAGCTCGACCCACAGAACGGGACGACATCCTCATCGGTAACGCAGTCCCCAACACCGAGGACCCAGTACGCGGGAATCGGAGAGTGCGAGTTCGTGGTCACTTGGTAGGTGAACCGTGTGTAGTTGCTCTTCACGTTGTACGTCGCCGATGTCAGAGTGATCGTCGTACCGCCGAGCGTTACGGCCCCCACCCCATAAGCGAGCGCCATGACCCCGAGGGCCGCCCCGAGGCCGATGATCCAAAGGCGGCTCCAATAGGATCCCGCGCTGTGCCTGGGCGCTACTCGCTTCGCCATGTTCCCACGCTCCCCACGTAGCGCATTCTATCGCCGACAGTGAGGATTGTACCCGGGACCCTACGGCATCAGCCTGCCGGGCGGGGCGCGCCCCCTGCCTGGTCGGGCGCGGTATCGGTCGGCGTTTCGAACAGGTGGCGGAACAGATACTGCTGGAGCTCCGCAAGACGCTCGAGCGCGGACGCGATGCGGATGCGGTGCTCGATGGGAAACGCCACCGGACGCTTGCTTCGAATGAGTTCCGTACGGATCGTGGGCGCGGGGTCGTTGGCCCGCTGCTCGGCGTCGAGCGACACGTAGCTCAGCGCCTCCCGCGCCTTGAAGATCTCGACGACCCCCTCCTCCGAGATGTTCACGGCGTCGGCCAGTTCCACAAGCGTCGGCAGTCTCCCCGTCTCGCGCAGCAGTCGCGCCTCGGCGGTCTCGATCTGCCGGTTGAGGTCGTTCATCCAAGGAGGCACGCGAAGCGGTTGCTCGCGATCGCGGATGTGCTGCCGGATCTCGCCGCGGATGAGGTTCCCGGCGTACTCGCGGAACGGCCGACCGCGGGCGAGTTCGAAGTTGCAGACCGCGCTCAAGAGTCCCAGGTAGCCCGGTCGGAACAGCTCGTTCGCCCCGTATCCGCTGTGAGCGAACGACTCCGCGATGACCTCATGGATCCACGGGGTCGCTCGGCGAAGTGCCTCCTCCCGAGCGTTTTCGTCTGCCTTCCCGCGCTCCAGCAGATCCGTCAAGTCGTCCGAATCGCGCCCTGCCGCGCCTCTCCGCTCGTTGGTTGCCATGGTCAGATGACGAAGTGAAAGCCGAACGTCACCAGTTCGATCCCCGTGAAATCGAACTCGGTGTGGGTGAACAGAACTACGCCCGAGAAGGCGACCGCCGCGCAGACACGTTGCTCCGCGAAGCCGCCCGCGTCGAACGTCGTCAGGCTCGCGAATGTCACCGGTCCGATCGCCGCCTCGATGCCGATCAGCTCCTGGCTGAACAGGAACGCCTCGTCGAAGTCCGTCGCACTCGTCACGAGCACGCCGCACACCTGGAACGACACTCCGAAGCGCTGTCCGTCGAAGGCGATCGGAATCAGCGTCGGCACAGTAGGCGCGGCGAACATCGTGTCCGACGTGAATCGTACGGTTTCGATCTCGAGGTCGAGGATGAACCCGGCTGCAACGATGCCGAACGAGCCGTCGAGGGTCATCGTCGTCAGGAAGCGAAGGGACGGATCGTCGAACCGGTATCCGAGCTCGAACAGCATCTTGGCAAGCCCGTAGGCATCGAACCACGTCGTGTTGCTCGCCATCATCCCCAGGTAGTCTACTTCGAGCCGCACCAGCTCTTCTTCGAAGTAGAAGCCATCGACGATCGTGACATCGAGGTCGGCCTCGTCCTCGCAGAGCGCGTCCAGATGGTCAAACAGGCAGAGGAGCTCGTGGGAGAACGGAGCGTCGATCCCGTCCAGCAGATTGACAAGGTCCACAACGCCGAACCCGGTCAGGCTGGTAATCGAGAACCCGCAGGCGACGCTGCTCGCCAACCTGAAGACGGTTCCCATGCTGTACGAAGGGGTTTGAGGGCCGCCGATGTCGGCGAAGATCCAGTCCATTCCGATCTCGATCCCGACGATCGAGAGGTTGAACGACAGGTCGTTCCAGGCGAAGTACGGCTCGAAGCGGATCTCTTCCGCGATTCGCACGGCGCCGAGATCGACCCCGATCGTCATGCACTCCGAGGAGAATCCAGCCAGGCTGAACTCGGTCTCCGACACGAGGCCGACTCCGCTGATAGCGAACCCGAGCGTGAGATCCGAGGTGATGTCGTAGGACGCCGGGGGCACCGGGGCGTACGTGACCTCCAGCCCGATGTCGGCGGAGAAGCCAAGATCCCCCGCCGCCGCAACCCCGCTCACGGCGAGGAGCAGAGCAACCAGTGCAACTCCCTGCGCGCACATCCGATGCATGTGTCCTCCTCCCAAGACGGACGGTCCTGGCTCACTCCCCAAGCGTAGGAAGCGGCGAGGAGGACCGGGCGGAAATGCGACAGAGGCGGGGCGTGGATTCGTCACCGCATGTGGGGACAGCTGTACCGTGCGTCCCGCGGCGGAAAACAAGGTGCGCTCGGGCGCTTCTGCGCTACGACTTGCGAATCTCCATCTTCGACAGCACGAGGCCCGTCAGAAGCTTGGGATAGAAGTCGGTCGACTTCTGAGGCATCTTCTCGCCGTGGTCGGCGA
>JAPLGD010000102.1 GCA_026390345.1 Candidatus Bipolaricaulota bacterium
GTCGTCGACATGAGCAAGGGGACCGCCGTTCCGGGGCGCCCGCCGCTCCGCGCGATCTCCCTCACCGACAACCTCCCGAGCCTCACGGCCTGGGCGAACGACGCCTCCTACGACGTCGCGATGTCCGAGCGGCTTCGCGCACTTGCTTCGCCCGGCGACGTCCTCGTCGCGATCTCCTGCAGCGGCACGTCACGCAATGTCCTCCGCGCCGTGCAGACCGCCCATGCCCTCGGCCTACGTACGGTCGGACTCGCCGGCCGGGACGGGGGCCGGCTCAAGGACATGGTCGACGTCTGCGTCTGCGCCCCCGCGGAATGGATCGGTCAACAAGAGGACGTCCACATGGTCCTCGACCACGCGATCACCCTTGCGCTTCGCGACGCCATGCTCGCGGAGTCGACGCGCATCGACGGGACGGCCGTGAAAGCGATGATCCTCGCCGCGGGCGAGGGAACCCGGCTTCGTCCCCTCACCAACACGTGCGCCAAGGCCGTCCTCCCGGTCGGCGGCAAGCCCGCCCTCGAGCACGTCCTCGAATGGCTTCGGTCGTACGGAATCCTCGACGTCGGCATCAACCTCCACCACTGCCCCGAGAGCATCACATCCCGCTTCGGCGACGGGGAGCGCCTCGGAATGCGGCTCACGTACAGCCGCGAGCCCGAGCTCCTCGGCACGGCGGGCGGGGTGCGCGCACTTGTCTCGTTCCTTGACCGCCGCTTCGTGCTTGTGTACGGCGACGTTCTGACCGATCTCGACCTCGCCGAGTTGGTGAAGTACCACGCCTCGAAGGTGGCAGACCTCCCCGCCGGCTCGCCCAGCCTCACAATGGCGCTCTCGGAGACGGAACACCCCTCGGAAGTCGGCATCGTCGAGGTCGACGCAGGAGGCCGCGTCACGCGGTTTGTGGAAAAGCCCGCGCCGGGAACCGCCTTCTCGAACCTATCGAACGCGGGGATCCTCGTCGTCGAACCCGGAGTCCTCCAGCACATCTCGGCAGGACGCGCGGCCGACTTCGGACGGGATGTCTTCCCCGCGCTTCTTAGACTCGGCGTCCCGATGTTCGGCTGGCGCATTCCGAGCGGCACGTACCTCACCGACTACGGGTCCCTCGAGGCCTACGCCAGAGCCCAGGTCGAGTGGCCTCCGAAGCGCGACCGACGGGACGGAGTGCATGGACGCCGCAACGGCTGACGCCGCCTGGGGCGCCCTCACGACGGTGTTCCTCGACCGGGACGGCGTGATCAACCGCAAGCCGCCGACGGGCGAGTACGTCACGCGCTGGTCGGATTTCGAGTTCCTTCCCGGCGTTCCTGACGCCATCGCGCGAATGACGAGCGCCGGACTGCGCGTGGTCGTCGCGACCAACCAGCGGGGCATCGCGAGAGGCTTGGTCGAGAAGGCTGAGGTCGAGAGGATCCACCACCGAATGGCCGAGATTCTCGCGAAGTCAGGCGGTCGGATCGACGCGGTCTACTACTGCCCGCACGACGACGGCGAGTGCGACTGCCGCAAACCCGCGACCGGCCTGTTCCGGCGAGCGCAGTCCGACGACCCGACGATCGACTTCGCGAAGTCGGTCGTCATCGGCGACTCGCTCTCCGACATCCAGGCCGGAAGCGCAATCGGGGCCCGCACGATCCTGATCGCGGCCGACCCCGAGACCGCGCACAACGCCACGCAGCGCGCAGCCGACATGGGGTTGCGGATTGATGCCGTCGTTGGGTCGCTGGCGGAAGCGGCGGATTGGGTCCTCGGGCGACGGCGTTCGTAGGGTTCGTTGAGTTCAGCGAGTTCGTTGGGTTCGTTGAGTTCGTTGGGTTCATTGAGTTCGCGGAGTTTCGGAACCCAACGAACCCAAGGAACGCAGTCGCGACTCGGAACTCAACGAACTCGCTGGATCGCAGGACTAGTCGATCGTGAAGATTCGGCTGCCCTCAGGGGAGAAAGCGAACGGCACGCGGCGCAGTCCGGGAAGGGCGCGCAGAATTCGCTCCTGCCGCTCGGGGGCCGCGTACAGGAGCAGGAATCCGCCGCCGCCGGCTCCGAGGATCTTTCCCCCGACGGCTCCCCGGGCGCACGCGGTTTCGTACCACGCGTCGATCTGAGGGTTCGTGATCCCGTCCGCCAGCTGCCGCTTGAGCTGCCATCCTGCGTCGAGCAGCCGCCCCAGCTCGTCGGGGCGATCGGCTTCGAGGGCATCGCGCAGGTCGTAGGCCATGCGCGCCATCTGCACGAGCGCTTTCGAGTTCGCAGTGCCGACGCGCGTGTTCTCGCCCTGCTCCTTCAAGACCGCGTCGCTCTCCCGCGCCATCCCGGTGTAGAGGAGCAGCAGGCTTCTCTCCAGCCGATCCTTCGTCTCCTCTCGACAGTGGATGGGCTCGACAAGAACGCGCTCATCCGGCAGGAACCGGATGAACTGCATCCCGCCGAACGCCGCGATGTACTGGTCTTGCTTCCCGATCGGCTTCCCGCAACGCTGGATCTCGATCTCGCACGCCTCGTTCGCCAACCAGGCGGCGTCCGCCGGCTCACCGCGATGGGCGCGGAAGGCGTTGAGGAGGCCGACGGTGTACGAGCTCGACGATCCGAGCCCCGTGCCGTGCGCCGGCACATCGGAGATCGACGCGATCTCGACGCCGGCGTCGACCCCGACCGCGGAGAGAGCTTCGCGAACGAGTTCGTGGCGCAGCTCGCCCACGGAGTCGACAACCTCGGTGATCGAGTAGCTCACACGGATCTTGCGGTCGAACTTCTCGTTGACGCAGATGAAGATGTACTTGTCGATCGCGGTGCTCACGACCGCACCCTCATGGTCCCTGTAGAAGGCAGGAAGGTCGGTGCCGCCACCGACGAAGCTGATCCGCGGGGTTCGGGAGATGATCATCCGCATCGACTCCTTCGACGGTCTGCGCCAGCGAGGTTCTTGGGGTTCATTGAGTTCGTTGAGTTCGTTGGGTTCATTGAGTTCGTTGGGCTCCTTGAGTTCGTTGAGTTCGCGGGGTTGCGGAACCCAAGGAACCCAAAGAACCCGACGAATTGCGGACTCGCAACGGCTCCAAAGAACTGATTCCGTTCATCCTACGTTCCTTCATCGAGCGGGAGCCGCGGCGCGTGGTCGATGGGCTCGAGCTCCGGCAGAGGTTTCTCGGACGCCATCATATCTTTGAGGCGGCGAGCTCCCGGGAGGAGCCGGCCTTCGAGTGACCCGACGGCCTTGTTGTACGCGTCGACACTTTCGTCGAGGTGCTTCCCCACGGCGCGGAATGGAGTAGCTACGTTGGCTACAAGGTCACACAGCTTGCGTGCTTCATCGGCGATGGCCTGCGCGTTCTCGGCCATCCGGACTTGATCCCAGCCGAACGCTGCCGTGCGCAGGAGTGCGTAGAGCGTGACCGGGGTGGCCGTGAGGATTCTTGGCGTCAGGTCAAGACCGTACTCAAAGAGATTCGCATCATCCTCGTATGCGGCTGATAGGGCGGACTCGATTGGCACGAACATTACGACGAGTCCTGTGGACTCTTTGGACTTGCCTCCATACTGCCTGGACGCGAGCTCTTTCATCCGACTGCGCATCGCCCTCGCGTGTTCGGCCAACTTGGCACGCCGCGCTTCGCCATCCAGGTTTAGCGCCTCAAAGTACGCGGCGGCCGACGCTTTCGCGTCGATCGGGATAGAGCCGCCGTTGGGCAGATGCACGATCATGTCCGGGCGGCCTTCGTCGGTCGCCGCCTGCTCGTCGAAGTCGATGTGGTCTTCCATGCCGGCCAGCTCGACGATCCGCCGCAACTGCACCTCGCCCCACCGTCCTCGGGCGGTCGACGACTTCATCGCCTGGGATAGCGTCGTTGTTGTAGTCTGAAGCTGAGACTGGGCACTCAAGAGACCGCTGATGTGCTGTTCGATCGTGCCATAGGCCGTAGCGCGGTTCTTCTCCATTGTCGCAATCTGGCCGTCGAGGGCGGTGAGCGACTTCTCGAGCGGCGCGACGAGTCCCTTCAGCTCCTCTTTCTGGGTTCCCCAGTCGCCGCGCACCTTGTCGAGGAGGCCACCCAGTTGCTCGCGAGAACGCGTGAGGTACTGTTCCGCGTTCGCCGTCAGCGCGCTGGAAGCCAACGCGGCAAACACCTCGCGCAGCGACTCCTGCGCCTTGTCCACCCACAGGACGCGCTCGCTCGCCGCGGCACGCTCGGCGTCCGCTCGGGTTGCTTCGACGCGCAAGCGATCGTTCTCCGCGCGCAGCGCCTCCAGCCCCTCGAGGGCCTCGTTCTTCGCCGATAGCTCCGCGGTCAGGGCGGCAAGCCGCGCCTGTGCGCGGAGGTGCGCGACGGCCGCGCCGAGTCCTGCGCCGACGATCAGCCCAACCGCGGGAAGAACCCACTCCATGCGCACCCCTTGCCGACCGAACGTCACCTCAACCTTGGGAGATCCTACCCTGGGAGGCAGGAGAAGCCCACTCGGGGGGATGGTCCCGCTTCGCGTAGATCGATCTCGCCGGACTCTTCGCTCGGGCCGCGAAGGACGTGACCACGAAGACCGTCGACACGCACGAGGACGTAGTCCGGATCTTCCGGGCCCTGCAGCCAGTCCTCGCGCCACTGCTCGTGCCACAGCTGTGCTCGCCGCTCGGGATCCTCGACAACGTGCGCAGTACCGTGGAGCGCGGCGTAGTTGAAGCGGTCGGTATCGACGAAGAGCACGGTGACCTCGGGGCGGGCTTCGATCTGCTGCACCTTTCGCGAGGCTCGCGAGGTGGCGAACCAGAGGGTGCGACCCTCGCGGAGGACGAG
>JAPLGD010000055.1 GCA_026390345.1 Candidatus Bipolaricaulota bacterium
GGAACGCCTCTTCGACCTTCTCCGCCGTCCACGGATCGAGCGACTCGACTCCGTCGGCGAGGGCTGCCATGAGGTGGGCTTGCGCTGGCGTGACTCCGGCTTGATCCTCGCGCTCGAGCGGGACCGGGAAGAGCATCTCCAGGGTGGCCGCGAGATCGGCAAGGGTCTTCGCGTGGTCCCGCAGGAGATTCGCCCCCACACGGAGTCGCTCGGGCTCTGCCTGGGCCCACAGCTCCGCGCTGACGTGTCCGCGCGCGACGACGAGCGGCTCTGCGAGAGCGACGAGCGCGTCGAGGTCCGCACGCTTCATGTGCTGCTGGTTGAGCCAGAGGAGCTTGGCGTCTTCGAACACAGCCGCGGACTTGTTCAGACCCTCCAGCGTGAACAACCGGATGAGGTCGTCACGCGAGAAGACCTCTTCGTCCCCGTGTGCCCACCCCAACCGGACGAGGAAGTTCACCAAGGCGTCCGGCAGGATTCCCCGGTTCCGGTACTCGAGCACCGACGTCGCGCCGTGCCTCTTGGATAGCTTCCCGCGGTCCGGACCCAGGATCATCGGGAGGTGGTAGAAGAGCGGCATGGGACGGTCGAGCGCCTGGTAGATGCGCATCTGCTTCGGCAGGTTGTTGAGGTGCTCGTCTCCACGGATCACGTGCGTGATCCCCATGTCGACGTCGTCGACCACCACGACGAAGTTGTAGACAAACGAGCCGTCGCTCCGTCGGATGACGAAGTCCTTCAACTGCTCGTTGTCAAACCGGACGTCGCCGACCAACTCGTCGTGCACGACCGTCGCGCCGGCGTTGGGGACGCGAAACCACCAGGCTCCTTCCTTCTCGTAGACCGCGCCCGCGCGAAAGAGCGATTCCGCGGCCTCCAGGTGTCGTTCGTGGCGCTCCGCCTGGCGGTAGTACTCATCCCAGTCCAGCCCGAGCCACCGCATCGAGGCGACAATCTGCTCGATGGCCTCGTCGGTGGACCGCTCACGGTCCGTGTCTTCGATGCGAAGGACGAACGTTCCGCCCATGTGCCGCGCGAAGAGCCAGTTGAACAGCGCCGTACGCGCTCCGCCGACGTGCAAGTACCCCGTCGGGCTCGGCGCGAACCTCACTCGAATCATCGTCCCCCCTCGATTCCGGGTCGTGCCCGCGCGCTGATTGTACCACCCGCGCCGTGCCCTATCGGGGTCAGCCGCGGCTTGGGCGTGAGCGCTCTTTGCGGCGGAACTCGGAGCAGACCACGGCGGCCGCTACGGCCACGTTCAGCGAATCCTTGCCGGGAGCGGGCGCCGTCCACGGTGGGATGGTGATCTTCCGGGTGACGAACGGGCGAACCTCCTCCGATAGACCCCTCGCCTCGTTGCCGAAGAGGATGATGCCGCGACCTCCGAGCTCGGCTTCGTAGATCGACTCGCCGTCCAGGACGGCCCCGTAGACGGGCAGCTCGCGCGCGGCCACGTCGCGGAGCGTGGTGGGAAGCGCGGCACAGTGTACACCGACGTGAAGGAGCGCTCCCATGGTCGCCTGCACGACCTTGGGGTTGTAGGGATCGACGCAATCCGGAGAGCAAACGACGCAAGAGACGCCGAACCACGCCGCGACGCGGAGGAGGCTGCCAAGATTCCCGGGGTCGCGCACCGCTTCCAGCCCGAGCGACACGCCCTCGAGAAGCCGAGACGGGTCTAACTCTTCGCTGGACTGCGGCACCACGGCGATCGCGTTCTGAGGGGTCGCGAGGGCGCTCAGCTTCTCCAGCTCCGCTCGGCTGACACGGACGACCTCGGCCACGTTCGGCCAACCAGACTCGGGCTGTTCCTCCCACCACTCATCGACCGCGTAAAGCTGCTCGATCGGGTGCCCCGCTGCGAGGTAATCGCGGACCATCCTGTCGCCCTCGACCACGTAGAGCCGAAGCTGGGAACGAGCCTTGTCCTGCTGCAAAGATTGGACAAGCCGCATCCTGCTCTTGCTCAACATCGTGTCTCCGTTTGAGGGTCCCGGAAGTGCATCGCCCTTGATCTTGACACATTCGATGCCCGGCGACGAGCTGCTTCAAGATCCGGGAAAAGGCCAGGGGAGAGGGACTTGCGTCCCTCTCCCGGAGGGCTGGTATCGGGGGTGCGAGATGTCTCACTCGCAGTTCAAACGATTCAACCTAGACGCGAAATGTGAGGAGTGTGTGAAGCTCGATTGAGGATTCGGTGGAATGGGCGTGGGCACGGGAGGGATCGTGAACGAAGACGGGAAGAGAAGGGGCGTAGGGCATTGCGACGGCCCGTCCGTTGGAGCCTTCGAATCGCTTTCCATCGGCCCTTCGCGCAGGGAGCTTCTCCCTGCGCCTGTCTCAGTTCACTCATCAAAGACCGTCGCGCCATTCTGCCCTCTCCGTTCTGGTTCCGGGCGTTCCAGACAGCGCGGTGAAACAACGGCCAGCACGAGCGTGTTCATTTCTCGTAGGCGCGGCGCTCCGGTAGAGTCTTCGGGAACGTCGCGCCGAACCACCCAGGCGCATACAGGGGGCGAACATGATCACGCTGAATCGGCAGACCGTCTGCTTCATCCTCCTTACGGCCGTCGTGCTTCTCTCAACGATCGGGCTTTCGGGAGCCGCGCAGGACAAGACCTTGGTGCCGGGCGCCGGGCCCGTCGCCCCGACTGTCGTGCGTATCGTTCCCGAACGGGGAGAAGAGCTTCGCGTCGACGCGGCCATCGTCCTCAGCTTCTCGGCCGAGATGGACCGCGCCTCCACGGAGGACGCCGTTCGCCTGTCCCCCGAGGCGCCGCTCCGGTTCGAGTGGCCGGATGGGCGCACGTTGCGCGTTCTGCCCGTGACCGCGTGGTTGCGGGATGTCGAGTACGCCCTAACGATCACGACGAGCGCACGCGATCTCGCCGGTGTCCCGTTCGCCGAACTTGCCGCGTTCCGCGTTCGCACGGTCGGGTATCTCAAGGTGACCCAAACCGCCCCCGCAGACGAGTCCACCGAGATCGCCACCACAAGCACGGTCGTCCTGACGTTCAACCGCCCCGTGATCGCCCTGACCGCCTTGTCGGACCCACGGAGCGCGGAGCTCCCGAAGCCCCTCCGTTTCATCCCCGAGGTCCAGGGCGCCGGGGAGTGGCTCAACACATCCATCTACGTCTTCACCCCGGAACGCCCGCTGCGCGGCGGCACCCAGTACACGGCGACCGTACCCGCCGGGCTGACCGACGCCACGGGAGGACTCCTCGCCACCGACGCGTCGTGGACGTTCACGACGGAGCGGCCCAAGGTCGCGTGGACGGCCCCGGACTCCGGCGAATCCCTCGTCTCCATCAACACGATGGTTCGCATCGCCTTCAACATGTCGGTCGACAGGGCGGCGGCCGCCGATCGTTTCTCTCTTCGCAAGGTCGGGCTTCTCGGAATCACGCTCAGCCCGAAGGTTGACGGGACCATGTCGACCGAAGGGAACGACGTCCTGTTCACCCCGAAGACCCCGCTCGACTACGACACCGAGTACCTCGCCACGCTCGAGTCCGGCGTGACCGGAATCGAAGGCGGGCTCGGAGCCGAAGCGTTCACGACGTGGCGCTTCCGGACCGTCCCGCTGCCCCGCGTCGTCGGCACCTCACCTAAGGACGGCGACGACAACGTCTACCCGTACGCGTCGTTCCAGATCGAGTTCAACACACCGATCGACCCCGACACGGTGATGAACCACGTCACCGTCGAGCCGGCCCCAGCCCCGGCCGACGTCTCCTGGTACTACCGATCTTGGGACAACACCTATGTCCTCGATTTCGGCGCGGCTCCGAGCCGAACGTACACGGTCCGCGTCAGCCCCGGCATTTCCGACCCCTACGGAAACAAGACGGCTGAGCACCTCACCGTCAAGTTCAAGACGGCGGCCCTCGAGCCCGCCGCTTGGTTCCAAGTCCCGGACCGCGTAGCGACGTATAGCACGTATGAACCGGCGCGCCTCTACGTCGGGCACCGCAACACGGACGAGCTCCGGCTGACGCTCACCCGCATCGACACCGCCGCCTACTTCCAGGCGATGTCCGACTGGTACAACTTCGCCCCTCCGGCGGAGGGGAAACTGCGGTCCTGGACGGTGCCGGTGACGTCCACGCTGAACGACGTCGCCTACGCTCCCGTAGACCTCGTCAAAGGAGGAGGCGCGCTGGAGCCGGGAGTCTACGTCGTCGACGTCCGCGCGAGCGGCGTCGAGTGGGATCGCTGGCAGCACCGACGCATTCTCATCGCGAGTCCCACGCACCTGACCCTCAAGACGTCCAGCGAGGAGACCCTTGTGCTCGCCACCGACCTCGAGACCGGCACCCCGGTGGGCGGCCTGATCCTGTGGGCGCTCGACGGCGACGGCAAGGCGGTCGACGTCGACGTCACCGACAGCCACGGCCTGGCTCAATTCCCCACCGCGGGGCCGTACGACTGGCGAGGCCTAACGGTGATGGCCCGGAGCCCGTTCGTCCTTGCGAGTTCGGAGTGGAGCGACGGCGTCTCGCCGTGGGACTTCGACTTCTCCTCCGAGTCGTCGCCAAAGACGCGCACGTACATCGACACCGACCGCCCGATCTACCGTGCAGACCAGACCGTGTTCTTCCGCGCGGTGCTGCGCGGCGAGAGCGACGTCCACTACGCCATCCCGAGGCCGGGCAAGGCGAGCGTGACGATCCAGAACCCATCGTGGGACGTCGTCTATGAAGAGGACCTCGCCATCGACGAGTTCGGAACCGTGTCGGATCAGCTCGCTCTCGCGAAGGACGCACCCCTCGGAACCTACTCCCTGCGCGTCGACTGGGAGGAGGAGTCCGCGTACGCCACGTTCGAAGTGGCCGCGTACCGGGCTCCGGAGTTCGAGGTCACCGTCGAGGTCGATCCCAACCAGACTGCGCACGGCAACCCGATTGCTGGCACCGCTCGTGCGACCTACTTCTTCGGCGCGCCGGTGGCCGACGTTCCGGTCGAGTGGCGTGTCATCTCGGCCCCGTACAGCTTCTCCCCGCCTCAGCTTGAGCGATACACGTTCGCCGACAACGACGATCCCTGGAACTGCTTCGGCTGCTGGTGGCGAGCGCCGTCGCCGGTCGTGCCGATCCTCGAGGGGACCGGTCGGACCGACGCCTCGGGCGCCCTCGCGATCGCACTCCCACCCGACATCGCGTCGCGACGGAACGACCCGGAGGATCCTCCCGTCACGGACAGCCGGACGCTCACCCTCGAGGCGACCGCCCACGGTCGCGACGGCCAGGCCATCTCCGGCCGAGCGAGCGTCGTCGTCCATCAGGGCTCGTACTACGTCGGCCTCGCCGCGGCGAAGACGATCGCCCGCACCGGCGAGGAGATGCCCGTCGACGTCGTCACCGTCGACTGGGCCGGCGCTCGCCTTCCGACCCAGTCGCTCTCCTACACCGTGTACCGCCGAGAGTGGTCGAGCGTTTTCGAATCCAACAAGGCCGGGGGCGGCCAGTGGACGTGGACATCATCGGACATCGAGGTCGCCCGCGGCGCGCTGACGACCGATGAGGCCGGAGAAGGCCGCGTCGCCTTCGTTCCAGAGCAGGGTGGAACCTACAAGGTCGCCGTCCAGGGACTCGACGAACGCGAGCGACGGATTCGCGCCGGGTTGTTCGTCTGGGCGAGCGGCCTGGAGAGCGTGTCGTGGAGACGCGAGAATGACGACCGAATCGCCCTCGTGAGCGACAAGACCACGTACTCGGTCGGCGACACAGCGAAGATCCTTGTCCCGAGCCCGTACCCCGGAGCCCAGTGGGCGTGGGTGACGGTCGAACGTGGCGGCATCCTCAGTCAGCAGGTTGTCGAGCTGCCGTCGAACAGTACCGTCCTCGAGATCCCGATCACCGAGGACGCCGTGCCGAACGTCTACATCGGAGTTGTCCTCTTCCAGGGGCGCGCTGCGGCGGTCGCCGCAGGAGCGCCCCCCACCGCGGGGTGGAAGGTCGGATACGCGGCAGTGTCCGTGAACCCGGCACCGAGAATCCTGTCGATCGCGCTCGAGCCGTCGAGCGCCGCCCCGCGACCTGGCGACGTCCTCGACGTGGCGCTACGGGTGACCGACGCCGACGGACAGCCCGTTCGGGGGAGCTTCTCCCTCGACGTCGTCGACAAAGCGGTCCTCTCGCTTCAGCCGCGTACGCCCAACCGCATTGCGAGCGAGTTCTTCGGGGTGCGCGGCCTCGGCGTCCGCACGGCGGGCGGCCTGACCATCTCGCTGGGTCGCCTGGTGCTCGAGCAGCAGGCCGACGTCGGACCCGTAGCCGCGGAGGGCGCGGGCAAGCGCTTCAGCGTTGGTTCCGCGGCGCCGATGGCGGCGATGGCGGAAGCGGGCGGCTCCGATCAGGAGCAGGCGCGCAGCGCTTCCGAGCAGCTCCCGAGCGGACTGGCTCTGCGCGAAGATTTCGCCGACACCGCGTTCTGGGCGCCGGCCGTCAAGACCGACACCGACGGACGGGCGGCCGTCCAGGTCAAGCTTCCCGATAACCTCACGACGTGGGTCGTCCGCGCCGTGGGCGTTACGACGCAGACCGAGGTCGGGGAGGCGACGGTCGACATCCTCGTCACGAAGCCGCTCCTCATTCGTCCGGTCGTCCCCCGGTTCTTCGTTGTCGGCGACCGAGTCCGCCTCGCCGCTTCCGTCACGAACCAGACCCCGGACGACTTGGCTGTCGAGGTCACGATGGGCTCAACCGGCCTGACGCTCGAGGACCCGGCCGTTCGCACCGTCGACGTGGCGGCCCACGGGGAGGCGACCGTCACCTGGTGGGTGACGGTGAACGATGTAGCCTTCGTCGACCTGGCCTGGAGCGCCGTCTCGGGCGAGTTGTCCGACGCCGCACGGCCCCGCCTCACGACCGGCCCAGAGGGGACCGTTCCCGTGTATCGCTACACGGCTCCCGAGATTGTCGGGACCGCCGGCGTGCTCGCGGAGGCGGGCGGCCGCACGGAGACGATCGCGCTCCCGCCGGAGTTCGACGCGTCCCGCAGCCGCCTCGACCTTCGCCTCGACTTCTCGCTCGCCGCGTCCATGCGCGATGGGCTCTCGTACCTCGAGCACTTCGAGTACGAATGCACCGAACAGGTGGTCAGCCGGTTCCTTCCGAACGTGCTCACGTTCCGCGCACTGCGGCTTCTCCACCTCGATGATCCCGAGCTGGCCGCGAAGCTCGACGACCTCGTCCTCGAAGGCCTCGAGAAGCTGTACACGCGTCAGAACAACGACGGTGGATGGGGCTGGTGGGAAGACGAGGAATCAAGTTCGCACCTCACGGCGTACGCGACGTACGCGCTGCTTCGCCTTGGCGACGCCGACGTCGCCGTGCACCGCGATGTGATCGACCGCGCTTTGGGCTTCCTGAAGGACGCCCTGGTGCCTGCAAAGGAACTCGACGCCGGATGGGAAGCCAATCGCCAGGCGTGGATCCTCTACGTCCTCTCGCTCGGAAGCCCGTCGGAGAGCGTGAAGGCGTACGCCGATGACCTGTTTGCCGGACGGACCAAGCTGTCGCACTACGCGAAGGCGTATCTCGCCATGACGCTCGATACGGCCGCGCACGGCAGCGCCGAGGTTCGAACTCTCCTCTCGGATCTCACGAACGACGCGATTCTCTCCGCGACCGGCGCCCATTGGGAGGAGCCTGACTACGACGGGTGGGCGATGAACACGGACACGCGATCGACCGCCGTCATCCTCGACGCGTTCGCGAAGCTCGACCCGGAGAACTCGCTCGTCCCCAACGTCGTGCGCTGGCTCATGGTCGCCCGCAAAGACGGGATCTGGGAGACGACCCAGGAGAACGCGTGGGCCCTCATCGCGCTCACGGACTGGATGGTCGTGAGTCGGGAGCTCTCCGCGAACTACGAGTACGAAGTCCTCTGGGACCACGAGGTATGCCTCGAAGGGGCTGTGACGCCCGCTAACGTCGGGACGCCGGTTCGGCAGTCGATTCCCGGCACGGAGCTCGGATCGGGCGATCTCCACCCGCTGACCTTCTTCCGCGGCGACGGCGAGGGAAAGCTCTACTACACGGCCCACCTCTACGTCCAGCTGCCCGCCGATCAGGTGGGGCCGCTCGATCGAGGCATCCTCGTCGACCGGCGGTACGTTGCCGCCGACTGCGCGGCCGACGCGACGTGCCCTGACGTCGTCGAAGCCGCCGTCGGGGAGACGTTCGAGGTGCGCCTGACCCTCATCGCTCCCCACGACCTCTACTACGTGGTCCTGGAAGACCCGATCCCGGCGGGGTGCGAGGCGATCAACACGGCGCTCGCCACCGAGAGCGTGGAGAGCCTCGACCCGTCGCTGTCAAGGGAGAGCGGACGTTCGCCGTGGTACTTCTGGTGGTGGTGGCGCTGGTACTCGAGGAGCGAGATCCGCGACGAGAAGGTGGTTCTCTTCGCCGATTACCTCCCGGCAGGGACGTACAGCTACGTCTACCAGGTGCGAGCGGTCCAGCCCGGCGAGTACAAGGTCTTGCCGGCGAGCGCTCACGAGTTCTACTTCCCCGAGGTGTTCGGTCGGTCGGCCGGAAGGGCGTTCACGGTGGTCCCCTCCGAGTAGCCGGAGGCGCTCCTGCGCGGCTCGCTTCCTACTTGCCGCGCAGGAGTTGGAGCGCGTGGAGGTTGTTCGAGCACGTGAAGACGACGAGCGCCGCCGTCCCCGTGCTCGAGGTCGTCGCGTAGAGGTCGTGGAGCGTGATGTCGCGGCGCGCCATCGCCTCCGCGACCCGGCACAGGAAACCGGGATGGTGCGGCATCTCGACGGTGACGACGTCGCGCTCCTGGACGGAGAATCCCGCGTCGCGGAGCGCGTCCCGAGCGTATGTCTGCGAGCTCGTGATGAGGTGGATCCAAGCGCGATCCCCCTCAACGCGGACATGGATGGCCGTGAGGTCGATTCCCATGTCGCAGAGGACGCGGCTCACATCGGCGATCACGCCGACTCGATCCTCGTCCTCGATCATGATTTCCCGCAGCAATCGCGCTTCGCTCATCGTTCCACTCCTCAAAGGTTCCTCGAGCGGACCGTTCCACGGTACTGAGAGCCGGGAGAGCCCGGACTCCCGCGTGGGCCGCGCGGACAGGACATTCGCCAGTCCCCTACGAGCGAGGCCGAACCACGGTCACCGCGGCCGAAGACCAATGTCTCGGGGGCGTTCACTGCGGGTCCCGTAGCAGGAAACGTCGCTCGGCTACGGTCTTCTCGACATGGACACGCGCAAAGGGCGTGGATGGGCGCTCGCGGCCGCCGCGGCGGTTGCGGTCTGGGTTTCGTTCGAAGCCCTGGCCGGCGTTGGCCTGACTCTCCTGTCCGCCGACAAGGAGGCGCGCCCCGGGGAGTTCGTCACGCACGTCTTCTCGATCATGAACACGGGGCCCGCCTCGGAGACGTACGACGTTTCCGTCGACGTCCCGGCCGGCTGGACAACCCTTGGAGTCGCGCCGTCCCTCACGCTCGGACCCGGGGACGAAGACACGCTGTTCGTGACGATCACCATTCCGTCCGGCGTCCGCGCAGGCGTCTACGCGGTCGAGATAACGGCCGAGTCAACGACCGATCCCGCCGCGACCGCCTCCGCGTCCGCGAACGTCGAGATCGGCGTGAGCAACAAGATCGAGATCGTTTCCCCTCCCGAAGGGGAAGGAACCGCGCCCGGGCAAGAGAGGGTCTACGAGTTCACACTCGTGAACCGGGGCAACGCTCAGGAGGTCCTTGCCGTGTCGGCGGAGTCGTCGCGCGGACTCTCGATCGAGGTGTCCCCGAGCTCGATCGAGCTTGCACCCCAAGAACGGCGGACGTTCGTCGTTCGAATCTCCGTGCCGCTAACCACGTCCGCAGGCCGTGACGTCCTCACGGTCACGGTGACCTCCACGCTCTACGCCGACGTCGCCGCCGAGGCCGTCCTGTTCACGTCCGTTCTTCCGCCGACGCCCTCCGCCGTCGGCGGATCCCTGATCGAGCTTCTCGCAGGACGGCTCCGCATCGGCGTCGATCGCAACGAGACGGACGACACGTGGGACAGCCACCTTTCGTTCTCGGCCTCCGGGCGCGTCCTCGGCGGCTACCTCTCCGCGTCGTTCAGCGTCGCATCGCCGTTCGGTTCCGACCCGCTCGACGTTACGTCCTACCAGGTTCTCTACCGCCTCGACCCGACGTCGTTCGCGCTCGGCTACGTGTCGAGAATGCTCACGGACTTCATCGACGTGACGTGCGAAGGCGGGTACGCCGCGGTCGATACCGCGTTCGTCGATCTTGCGCTCGTCGGAGGAATCGACGGCGACGACGCGCGGTTCGGCAGCTATGTGACCCTCGGTCCGGAGGCGGCAAACCTCGGGATCGCATACTCCGACGCGCGGAGTCAGACCGCGCAGGAGTCGATCTGGAGCGCGACCGCCTTCGCCGAACCACTCCCGGACTGGACCTTGCGAATGGAGGGCGCCGTTGGAACCGACAACGGGCTCCTCGGACACGCCTTCTTCGTCAACACGACGATGGACACGACCGCCTACTTCTTCACAGCGAGCGCGTTCTGTGTCGACACGTACTTCCCGGGACTTCGCAGCGACTCCGCAGGCGTCGAGATCGCCCAGCGGTTGCGTCTCAAGGCACTCTCCCTCGGCGTCTCGTTCGCTCACGTGAAGGACAACGTCGTCGGCGATCCAGCCGTCGACACCGGGATCGAGGACTCCCTCGGATTCAACCTCTTCGCTCTGCCGATCTCCGGCGGCCCCGAGCTGCGGACGACCCTCGAGTTCGAACGAGACCACGGCGCCGATCCGGCCATCCAGGACGACGTCAGCCTTCTCGTCGCCTACAGTCTGTCCCAGTCCGGCGGGGTGTTCCCGTATGCCTTCAACGGCCAGATCGTCGACCGGATCGACCGCGTGACCGGAAGCCACGTCCGGACGCTGACCCACGGGCAAGGCGTCGGGCTCTCCGTGGATGCGTTCTATGCCTTTCTACGGCTGCAACAGGAGACGTACGTCGACGTCGTCACGGGAGCCACGCTGTCGGCGACATCCAACGTCTCCGTCCTTCTGCGTCCCGAGGGAACGCTCCACGAGGCGTCCATCACGTTCCGCAACGAGCTCGACGACTACGACGTGGACGCATCGCTGTTCCTCCGGGT
Organism: Candidatus Bipolaricaulota bacterium; assembly: GCA_026390345.1. Taxonomy (GTDB): domain Bacteria; phylum Bipolaricaulota; class Bipolaricaulia; order UBA7950; family UBA9294; genus JAPLGD01. The sequence goes on from JAPLGD010000055.1 coordinate 11,151, forward strand.
CTCTCGGGACGTCGACGTCGCGCTTTCCAGCACGATGGGCTGGGATCGCGACGGCTTGACGCCCCCGTCGTTCGGGTGGGGCATCTCGGCGCGGGTGAGCTTCGGTGTGCTCGTCCCCTTCCTCGTCACCAAAGGACGCATCGAGGGGCGTCTGTTCATCGATCGGAACGAGAACGGGACGTACGACGCGGACGACCAGACGGTTGAAGGAGCGGTCCTCGCCGCCGACGGTCGCCAGGCCTCAACGGACGCGGACGGAGCCTTCCGCTTCCCGCCTCTCGCTCCCGGTACGTACGACGTAGCCGTCACCGAGCTCCCGGCCGATGCCGCGGCTCGCGACCCCATCCCGGTCGCACTCTGCGAGGGCCAGCTCGTGAACCTGGCCGTTCCTCTGTCGCCCATCATGGTTCTTCGCGGCTACGTCTACGAGGACGAGGATCAGGACGGAACCCGCCAAGATGCGGAGGGCGGACTGGGCGGGATTCGCCTCATCTTGACAGGCTCCGACGGAGTTCCACTTACCGCTTCCTCGAGTGCCCGAGGCGAGTTCGCGTTCTACGACCTTGTGCCCGGAGCGTACGTCCTCTCCGTGGATTCGCGATCCCTCCCGGCGCGGTTTGCGTTCACGACCGCGGAGACACTGCAGGTCGACGTGACGGCGCTCGGCGCGCCATCCATCGCAATCGGTGGCTACATCCGACCGCGAGAAGTGCTCGTCACCTACCAGCCACCAACCGCCGACTTCGCCTACGTCCCGGCCGCTCCCGCGGTCGGCGACGCGATCACGTTCGATGCGTCCGACTCGTTCGACTTCGACGGAACGATCGTCGACTACAGCTGGGACTTCAACGGAGATGGAGCGGCCGATGCAACTGGAGTCTCCGTCGTCCACACGTTCGAGGCCGCCGGTCGGAGGTCGGTCACTCTCACCGTGACCGACGACGCCGGCAATGTGGACAAGAAGACCGTTGCCCTCGATGTCCGGGAGTCTCCGGAAGCCGTCACCCCGGTCGCGGGGAGCTACAAGCCGCCCATCGCCGACTTCGAGTACTCGCCCGCGGCACCGACGCCGGGCACCGTCGTCGCGTTCGATGGATCCGCGTCGGTGGACTTCGACGGACAGATCGTGGGCTATGCCTGGGACTTCGACGGAAACGGAGAAAGCGATGCATCCGGCCCCTCCGTCCTGCACGTGTTCCCGAGTGCCGGCTCGTACGCCGTGAGCCTGACCGTCACGGATGATGGCGGAAACCGCGACACAGCCACCTACGTCCTCGAGATCGCGAGCCCCGCGGCCGAAGCGCCATCGCCGCCAACCTCCGCGCAGCCGCCGATCGCCGACATCCAATACATGCCTCTCTCTCCCAAGGCTGGCGAGACGGTCATGTTCAGCGGAGAGCCGTCGATCGATCTCGACGGGACGATCGTCGGCTACGCCTGGGACCTCGACGGAAACGGCACGACGGACGCCACCGACCCCATCGTCGTCTTCGTCTTCCCGGCGGCGGGCACCTTCGAGGTCCGGCTCACCGTGACCGACGCTGGCGGCAACACCGACTCGCTCGTGATCGAGATCGACGTGCAGTAGAACCGAAGCCTTGGCCGCCCGCATCGCCCGACGCTTCGGGTAAGAGACAGCGGCGCCAGACTACACGAGCTCGACGAACGCTCGCTTCCCGACCTGCACGAGGACCGGAGGGTGAAACGGGACATCGACATCGGAGGACTCGATCCGCTCCTCGTTGACGCGGACCCCGCCCTGCTCGATGACGCGCTTTGCCTCGCCGCGGCTTTTCACGAGCCCCGAGGCCAGAAGCAGATCGATGACCCAGATCGCTCCGTCGCCCTTCAGCTTCGATCGGTCGAGAGTCTTCTGCGGCACGTCGGCCGGACGCTCGTGGAGCACGTGGATCCGGTCGAACTCGGCCTCGGCCGCCGAGGCCTCCGCGGCGCTGTGGAACTTGGTGACGAGGGTTCTCGCCAGCCGCCGCTTCGCGTCGCGCGGGCTGTCGTGGATCTCCTTCTTCAGCGATTCCACATCGACGTCGGTCAGAACGTCGAAGTACGATTCGATGAGTGTGTCGGGGATCGACAGGAGCTTCCCGTACATCTCCTTAGGCGATTCACCGATCCCGACGTAGTTGCCTGTCGACTGGCTCATTGCGCGCTCGCCGTCAAGGCCGACGAGGAGCGGGACGGTCAGCGCAACCTGCGGTTCTTGACCGTACTCGCGTTGGATGTCCCGCCCGACGAGAAGGTTGAACAACTGGTCCGCTCCGCCGAGCTCGACGTCCGCGCGGATGGCGACGGAGTCGTAGGCCTGCGCAAGCGGGTAGAGGAACTCGAGGACGCTGATCGAGCGGTTCTCGGCGTAGCGCTTCGCGAAGTCGTCGCGCTCCAGCATGCGCGCGACGGTGTACTTCGCCGTGAGCTGGATGACGTCGGCGAACGTCATCGCTCCGAGCCAGGTTGAGTTGTAGACGACCTCCGTCCGCACCGGGTCGAGAATCTTGAACGCCTGGTCCTTGTACGTCGCCATGTTCCGCTCGATCTCGGCCTCCGACATGAGGGCGCGCGTCGACGCTCGCCCCGACGGATCCCCAATCCGGCGGGTGAAGTCCCCGACGACGAGAACCCCCGTGTGTCCAAGGTCTTGGAACTGCCGCATCTTCCGCAGCGGCACGGAGTGCCCGAAGGTCAGGTGCGGCGCCGAGGGGTCGATACCAAGCTTGACCCGCAGCGGCTTGCCCGTCTCCTTCGACCGGCGGAGCTTGGCGACGAGTTCCTCACGCGGGACGAGATCCTGAACTCCCCGTCCTAGCTTCTCTTCCACGAGCCGTTCGATCGCGTCCATGATCCTTGTCCCTCACGTTCGGACGACGGCGACGATCCGGTCGTCCTCCTCCAGTTGGATGAGTCGAACGCCACGAGCGTAGCGTCGATACACGTTGATGTCCCCGGCGACGATCCGAATGACCTTCTGTTCCGTCGTGATGATGATCTCGTCCTGGTCGGAGACAATGACGACGGAGACAAGTTCCCCACACTCCGGATCGAGCTTGATCCCCTGCACGCCCTTGCCCCCGCGCCCCTGAACCGGGAAGTCATCGAGAGCGACGCGTTTCCCGTAGCCGCGAGTCGTCACCATGAGGAGCTTCTTGTCCATCGTGATCTCGCGCCCGAGGCACGCCATGCCGACGACGTGGTCCGCTTCCTCGAGGCGGATCCCGATCACGCCTCGCGACGGCCGCTTCGTCAGCCGCACTTCCTCCTCGCGGAAGCGGATCGTCTGGCCGCCACGCGATGCGAGAATGACGTCGCCTCCCCCGTCCCCGACCGCCACATCAACCAGGCGGTCGTCGTCGTCGGCGTTCAGGGCGATGATCCCGCTGGCATTGACGTTCGAGTAGTCGCCGAGCCGGTTCTTGTTGACGATCCCGTTCGCGGTCGCCATCAAGCACAGCTCATCCTCGACCTCCGCGAAGCTTCGCACCGGGAGGATGGACCGAACGAGCTCGTCCTGCTCGAGCGGGACGAAGCTTCGCACGTTCTTCCCCGCCGCGTCGCGTCCCAGCGACGGCAGCTTGTAGCCCTGCGTGCGGTACACCTTCCGTCGGTCACTGAAGAAGAGGAGTTCGTTCCGCGCGTTGGCGAGGCACGTCACGTCCACGTAGTCGTCGTCTTTCGTCCGCTGGCCGATGACTCCCTTGCCGCCCCGTCCCTGGCTGCGGAACTCCTGGGCTCGCGGCGCGTTCACGTATCCACGCCGGGTCACGGTGACCATCAGGTCGTAGTCGGGGATCAGCTCGTTGAAGTCGACCGACCCGTCCTCGTTGGCGAGCGTCGTGCGGCGCGCGTCCGGGAACGCCTCCGAGATTTCTCGCAGCTCACGCTTGATCGTCTCGTCGAGCGTCACCTCGCTTCCGAGGATCTCCTCGTACTTGGCGATCGCCCGCTTCTTCTCCTCGTACTCCACGTCGATCTTCTCGCTTTCCAGAATCCGCAGCTGGGACAGGCGCATCTTGAGGATCGCGTCGATCTGCTCGTCGGTGAGCGCCAGCTCCTTCTGCAAGAGACGAGTTTCCGTCTCCGTGTCGCGCGCCGTGCGGATGATCTCGATCACGCGATCGATGTTGGCAAGGGCGATCCGATACCCCTCGAGGATGTGCGCCCGCTCCTTCGCGACGGCAAGGCGGTGCTCCGTCCGCCGCCGCACAACCTCACGACGGAAGTCGATGAACGAGTTCAGGATCTCCTTCAGAGACAGGGTCCGCGGGTTTCCGTCGATGATCACGAGAAAGATCGCCGAGAACGTCCGCTCGAGCGGCGTGAACTTGTAAAGCTGGTTCAGAACGACGTTCGGGTTCGCCGTCTTCTTCAGCTCGACGACGATGCGCAACCCGTCGCGATCCGATTCGTCGCGCAGGTCGGACACCCCGTCGATCTCGCCGTTCTGCACCTTGGCGGCGATCGTCTCCACGAGCGTCGACTTCCTCACCTGGAAGGGGATCTCGGTGATGACGATCTGGTTGTCCTCGATCGCGGCCTTGCCGCGAACCGTCATCTTCCCCAGACCGGTGCGGTACATCTCCTCGATGCCGGCTCGCCCCATGATCACGCCACCGGTTGGGAAGTCCGGCCCTGGGATGTACGTCATGAGGTCCTTGGCCGAAAGGAACGGGTCGTCCATCAACGCGATGACCCCGTCGATGAGCTCTCCGAGGTGGTGCGGCGGGATCTGGGTCGTCATGCCGACCGAAATGCCCCACGACCCGTTCATCAAGAGGCTCGGGACCCGCGCCGGAAGAACGACGGGCTCGTCGAGGGACTCGTCGAAGTTCGGTGTCCAGTCGACCGTCTTCTCGCCCAGCTCTTCCAGGAACTCCATGGCGATGCGCGACAACCTTGCCTCGGTGTAGCGATTTGCGGCCGGAGGGTCGCCGTCGATCGAACCGAAGTTGCCCTGTCCGTCGACGAGCGGGTAACGAAACGAGAACTCCTGGGCCATGTTCACCATGGTGTCGTAGATCGCGAGATCCCCGTGCGGGTGGAACTTCCCCATCACGTCGCCGACCACACGCGCGGACTTCCTGTGCGGCTTCCCCGGAACGACTCCCAGTTCCCGCATCCCGTAGAGGATCCGGCGCTGGACCGGCTTCAGGCCGTCACGGATGTCGGGGATCGCGCGCCCGCGGATGACGCTCATCGCGTAGTTGATGTACGACTGCTGCATCTCCTCTTCGATGAACACGCGCTCGAGCCGATCCGTATCGCCCCCGCTCTCTTCCCGAGATTGCTCTTCGGGCGCGCCCTTCATGGCCAATCCCTCCTCCAACACCAAACACAGACCCTGGAGAGAGATCCCCCCAGGGTCCCTGAGCTTCTTCTCCCCTCGCCGCCGGCTCTACGCCGTCCGTCTCAAACCCAGGGACGCTTCCGACGTCCGCGCCGCGTTGCCGAGCCGCTCGATCTCCTTGTAGCGTCGGCACGCCACCCTGTGGCCGCCGCCGATGTCGTCGAGTGTGGGCTCCTCCTCCTGCCAGCACTCCGCAACACTGTATAGACACCGCGGGTGGAAGCGACACCCCGTCGGGATGTTCGTCGCCGCGGGGATCTCTCCCTTGATCGGAACGTCCTTGATCTGGTTGACCTTCCCGGAGACAGGCTCGCACACCGCCCCAATCAAGGCCATCGTGTACGGATGAAGGGCCTTGTCGATGATCGTGCCGGCCGGGCCCATCTCGATGATCTTCCCGAGGTACATGACCGCAAGCCGGTCTGTGAAGTACCGGGCCGTCGACAGGTCGTGGGTGATGTAGATGTACGTCAGACCCATCTCCCGCTGAAGCTGCTTCATCATCGACAGGATCTCGGCCCGCGTCGACAAGTCGATCATCGACACCGGCTCATCCGCAACGATGAGGCTCGGGTTCAGCATCAGCGTCCTCGCCGTGGCGGCGCGCTGGCGCTGGCCGCCGCTCAGCATGTGCGGATGGCGCACGAGGAACTCGTCCGGCGGCGAGAGCTTCACTTCTTCGAGGATCTCGCGGACCCACACGTCGCGCTCGGCTCTGTCTTTGCCGACGTTGTGAATCTCGAGCGGTTCCATCAGCACTTCCTCGATGGTGAACCGCGGATTCATCGACGCGTAGGGATCCTGGAAGATCATCTGCACGTGCCGCCGGTGCTGCGCGAGCGCAGCACCCTTGATGTGCGTCACATCCTCGCCCTGCAGCTTCAGCGTCCCGTCCGTGATGTCGAGAAGCTTCATGACCAGCTTCCCGGTCGTCGTCTTCCCGCAACCGGATTCTCCCACGAGACCGAAGATCTCACCCTTCTCCACGGAGAAGGAGACCCCGTCCACGGCGCGGACCCACGTCCGCTCGTGCCGCACGACCTGCGTGAGGCTTCGCTTGACCGGGAACCACTTCGTAAGGTTCTCCGCCACGAGGATCGGCTCACTCATCGAAGCACCTCCAGCAGGCCACCATGTGATCGGGTTCGATTTCCCGCAGCGGGACATCGTCCTGCGCGCACCTCTCGAGAAGCACGGGGCACCGTGGGTGGAACCGGCAGCCCTCCGGGGGCGCGATGAGGTCGGGTGGTGTTCCGGGAATGAACGCGAGCTCTTCCACTTCCTCGTGGAGGCGGGGCGTCGCGCCGAGAAGTCGCTGCGTGTACGGATGCGCCGGGCCTTGCGGTCCGTAGATCTGCGCGTTCGTTCCCATCTCGGCGATCCGACCCGCGTACATCACAAGGATTCGGTCGGAAACCTCCGCTTCGATCGACAGGTCGTGGGTGATGAAGATGAACGACACGCCAACCTGCTCCTTGAGGTCCTTCAGGAGGTTGATAATCTGGGCCTGAACCACGACGTCGAGTGCCGTCGTCGGCTCGTCGCAGATGATGACCTTGGGCTCAAGAAAGAGGGCGGTCGCGATGACCACTCGCTGCTTCATTCCTCCCGAAAGCTCGTGCGGGTACCGGCGCAGCACGTCGTCGGAGAGGCCGACCAGGTTGAGGTAGTTCTTCATCCTCTCCTTGGCCTCCGCCTTCTCCATCGTGCGGTGCTGCTGCAACGTCTCCCGCATCTGCTTCTCGATCGTGTATACGGGGGTGAGGCAATTCATCGCCCCCTGGAACACCATCGCGATGGTCTCCCACCGCACCCGACGTCGCACTTCGTTCTCGGACAGCTTGAGGATGTCCTGCCCGTCCAACAGGATCCTCCCGCCGATGATCCGCCCCGGCGGCGTCGGCATGTTCAATAGCGCCGTGCCCATGGTGGTTTTTCCGCACCCGGATTCGCCCACGACCCCCAGCGTCTCGCCCTTCCGCAGGAAGAACGAGAGCTTATCGACCGCCTTGACGACCCCCTTGCGGGTGAAGTAGTGCAGTTCGAGGTCTTGGACTTCCAGGACTCGTTCCTTCTCCATTCCCGACTCCCTATCTCGTTCTCAACTTGGGGTTCAGAATCGTGTCCATCGCGAATCCGATGAACGCGAAGGTCATGCCCATGAGGGCGATCGCGAGACCCGGCGGAACGATCCACCACCAGATCCCCTGCAGCACCGCGCCGCTCGAGTACGCGTCGAACAGGATCTGCCCCCACGTGACGACGGTCGCGTCGCCGAGGCCGATCAGGCTGATGCTGGCTTCGTACGTGATCGCACCCGGAACGGCGAGGGCCATCGAAGCGAACGCATACGGAACGAGCTGCGGAATCATGTGCTTGAACAGGATCCTCCGGTGCGACGCCCCGAGTCCTTGCGCCGCCTCGATGTACGCATTCTCCTTCAGCTGGAGCGCGATCGACCGAACGGTCTTCACCGGGCCGACCCAGAAGAAGATGCACATCATGGTGATCATGATCCAGATGCTCGGCTTGAACACCGCGCTGAGCACGATCAGGATCGGAAGGAGCGGGATGCTCACGAAAACCTCGTAGATTCGGTTCATGAGCGAGTCAATCCAGCCGCCGAAGTACCCGGAGGCAACCCCGTAGATCACCCCGACGACGACCGAAATGATCGACGTCAGGAGGCCGATGATGAGCGCCCACTTGGTTCCCGCGACGAGGCCGCTCCACAGGTCGCGCTTCTGGGCGTCCGTCCCGAGGATTCCCGAGACTCCTCCTGCAACGATGACCTTGGCGCTGTCGAGTTTCGCTGTGGCGCCGACGAGCGTCACGTCCAACTTGAGCACGTACGTCCCGTCGAGAACCTGCGGGTCCGAGAACACTCCGGGCTGAGCCTTGCCAAACAGCACGCCCACGGAGTTGATCTGCTTCGGGTTTCGGGACGCCGCCACGGCCGGATCCTCGGCCGACGCGACCATCTGGAACACGCGTTCGCGCAGGTTTTGGTCCACCGAGATGCGAAGAACCTGGGATCCGCTGCTCGACGTGTTCTTCTGGTAGGTCACGCTGCGCCCGTCGGGACGCACAATGTCCAGCGTGAGTGAAACCTGTCCGGTCAGAGCGAGTTGCAGGAGGACGTCACTCGGCGGGCGACCCGCTTTGAACTCGTACGGGAACTCCATCGTCGTCCTGCGGACGCCCTCGGCCTCCTGCACATTCTGCGCTTGGATGACCGCCGACGTGGCGTAGTCCTTGCTCGTGAACCAGTTCACCCAAACCGGCAGCGCATAGCGCGGGGAGTCCGTCCAATACATCATGTCTCGCCACCGCGAGTTCACGTCTCGATACGTCAGAAGAGGCCGCTCGAAGATGACCAAGGCCAGGAACACCACGAGCAACGCGACGCCGACCATGCCGAAGCGAACCTGCCGAAACTCGCTCCAGAAGGAGCGCAGCTGTGCAAGCCTGTCGCGCTTCATGCCTTGCCACCTACCTTCACGCGGGGGTCGAGGAATCCGTAGATGAGGTCAAGGAATGCTAGCCCAGCAATGTAGAGTCCTGTGGTCATCGACAAATTTCCCATTAGGACCGGAATGTCATTCTGCTGCACTGACTGCCAATAGAGGCTCCCCATTCCGGGCCAACTGAAGATCCCTTCGTAGATGATCGCTCCGAAGAACGCCCCTAGAAGCGAGAGCACGGAGAACGTTACGATCGGAGGAGCCGAGGCGCGCAACGTGTGCCCGAACAAGACCCTCCGCTCGGAGATCCCGCGCGCCCGGGCGGACATGATGAAGTCCTCCTGCATCGTCCCAAGCACGATGTTCCGCGTGATGTACGCCGTTCCCCAGAACCCGAGGAAGACGAGCGTGAGGACCGGGAGAACCATGTGGTAGACGAGATCGAGAACGTAGCCGATGCCCTCCGGAGGCGGCGTGGAGTGCATCGCCCCCGATGGGAACAGCGGCATCGTGAAGGCGAAGAACATGATGAACAGCATTCCGAGCCACCACGCCGGCATGCCGTAGACGATCATCGTTCCCACGGACGTCGTCTTGTCCATCAGGCCGCCGGCCTTCCGCGCCTTTCGCATGCCGAGCCACACGCCAAGGATGATGTCGAGCACCGTGACGGTTCCAAACAGTAGCAGCGTCCGAGGGATTCGCTCGGTTACGATCGTCATCACGTCCTGGGAGCCCTCCGCCGAGCGGATGATCGTCGATTGGCCGAGGCGGAAGGTGACCGTGTCGATGCTTCGCCAGAAGATGCGGCCCATGAGCGGTTCATCCAGGTGGTACATCCTCGTGAGCTCAGCCTGGCGCTGTACTTTCCACACGAGGAACTGGTCCTGGCTGCGCTGCTGTCCTTGACGGAGCCACGCCCTGGACTCGCCGTTCACCGTCTCCTGGATCTGCGACCGCATGACTCTGTCGGCCACGGAGTTAAAGATTGCAGAGAAGATGAACACGATCACCGCGAACATGATGAAGGCGTAGATCACGCGACGGATCGCGTATTTCCAGTACATGTCGCTTGCCTCTCCTTCCCGTCCCGCGCAAGAAAACGGGCGGTGTCTGCGCCGAGGCGCATCCGACACCGCCCGATCTAGTTGCCTTCTAGGCCCTATCTACCTCTGCATCCTCCGATCCTACTGGAGCAGCAGTGTAGCGCCTGCCGCGGACGGAAGGCCGTCAGCGGGGGCAGCGATCGCGACGACCGTGTACGCCCCGGCGGCAAGACCCTTCGTCAGGCTGCCAGGAATAACGACCGCGTACGTTCCGGCCTGCGTCAGCTTCGCCGCGACCGTCGTCTCGCCCGCGCCCGTCACGAACACCAACGAAACCACGGCCTTGCTGGCCGGCTCGAAGATGTCGTACGGGTAGCGGCCTTCGCTCGCCTTGATCGTGACCGCGACATCGGCCCCAGCCTTCGCTACGGCCGGGAGGATGACCTGGTCAACGCGCGCCGTGCCGACTTCCATCGTGTCGAGCCAGTACTGGCCCGAGAACGGGTAGCTCGGATCGCGGTACGCCTTGAGGGTCATCTGGCTGTTGGCGGGGTCGAACGAATCGATGTAGTACCCGCCGTTGCCGATGTACGCGTGCCCATGTGCGTCGATGAAGTCGATCGCCTGCTGGTACATCTGGGCGATGTCATCGGCCGTCTTGCCGGCCGCGGGGAGCAGGTCGACGAGGTACGCCGGAACGAACTTGGCATCCCTCATCTCCACGAACTTCGCGCGGATGTCGGCGACGATGGCCGGGACCAGGATGTCGACCTCGGTCACGCCGCTCTGCTGCGTGAACGAGTAGACGGTCCCCGAAGCGCTGCCTTCGGCGATGAGCTTCCCGAGCGCCTCAACGACAGTCCACTTGACGCCCTGGGCGTGGTTGGCCGCGCGCGGATAGAGCGCGGGGACACCCGACGAGCCTACGCGGTCGATGTCGGGCGGGAAGTTGTTGTCGAAGTAGGTGTGGAGCGTGCCGTCCTTGAAGTTCCAGATCGACCCATGGGTGTAGGCGAATCCCGGAGCTACGGACGTCGAGTACGCAGAATCGTAGTACGGATCGCCGGCGTAGTCCTCGGTGGCCCAGTCGGTCGCAAACCCTTCGCACGCAGCGTAGTCAAGCAGCGACATCTCGCTGCCGTCGTGCGACTTCGGGAAGTACGAGCTGTAGTCGCCCTCGGCCCACGCGATCTCGCCGCCGGTCGAGACCCACGCCTTCTGCGTCGAGTTCCACTCAACAGCAGCCGCCGGCACCTCGATCTTGCCGACCGCCGTGCCGTCCGCCGCGAAGTCCACCTGGACGTTCACGTTCTTCCAGCTCACCAGGATCGGCGAGTAGGCCGCCGAGCCCGGGGCGTTGGTCGTCGTCGGGTCCGTGACCTGCTGGATGATGTTCGCAGCGTACATGTCGTTGAAGCCCTGCGTACCGATCGGGTCCCAGGCGTTCAGGAAGAGCGAGCCGCGCGCCGAGTACTGCGTAATGCGGACAGGCCGATCCTTGTTCGTCGGGACCATCGTGTACATCGAGAAGTTGTTGAAACCGTCGCCGAGACCGTACAGGAACCGGGCCTCGAAAGCGGCCTTGTTCGCTGCGAAGTAGCTGCTCTGCTCGATCAAGTAGACGCGGACGGCTTCCTTCAGCCCCTCGGCGGTGGCCTTCGTCATGAGGTCCCAGTACTCCTCGAGGGTCGCGAACTGGCCGTAGATGATCTTTTGCGTCCAGGCATCGAGATTGGCGTTCTGGTAGTTCCACCAGGTCGCCTCGCCGCCGCCTGGCATGTTCGTGTACCAAGGCGCGTACATCTGGGTGATGTTGACGTCCTTGTACAGCGACGTGCCGCCCGCACCCCAGCCTTCCGTGTACAGGTTCCACAGATAGTCCTTGGGGTCGGTCAGGTACGCCGTGCGGATGCAGTAGGTTCGGTCGCGCTCGACGCGGTCGCACTTGATGCCGCACTTCTCGACCTGGTCGGCGAAGTACCGTCCAAGCGGCAGACGGACGTTCGGGTCGTCGACGCGGATCAAGAACTTCATCGTGACCGGCTTGCCGTCGAAGGCCCAGAAGCCATCGGCGCCGCGGGCGAGTCGTCCGACGTTCTCGGGCAGCTTCGCCGCAGCTTCCATGGCGGCCGTAACCATTTCGATGGCGCGCGCCTCATCGCCTTCGTTCGTCAGACCAAGCTTGCTCGCCTCGAGGTAAAGCTTGTAGGCGCCCGGCTCATTCGGCCCGACGGCGACGATGGAGGGAGCTCCCGCGCCCTGCAGGATCTCGTCCACGAGCTGCTGCCGGTTCACGAGCAGGTGCATCGCGAAGCGGATCTCGCGGACGGCGAACGGGTTGAAGAGCTCCTCGCCGTTCGTGGTCACCGCGATGTACGGGGCTTTGTCCGGGTAGTTGTTGAAGATGAAGCTGTCCGTCCCGGACGGGACCACGTACAGCTCAAGCTGGTCGAGGGTCGCTTGGTCAAGCCCGAAGATGACGTTCCCCGACTCGTTGTATTGGAAGATGTCGATGTTGCCCGCCGCGACGTCCTGCAGAGCGATCTCTTCCTGCATGCGGACGTCGTAGATGATCCCGTCCGCGAACGGTCCTTGTTGCGCAAGGCCGAGGACGCTCGTCAGGGCACCGATGAGAAGAACTACACTAAGCACACCGCGTAGTCTCAATTCGCTTCCCTCCTCTGGGGGTCGTGCGGAGAGGATGAACTCTCCCACTGCCGTTCTAGGTCACTAGCGCTTCGTACGCCAATCAGGGATGAGCGCATGCTCGGACCGCTGCACACTCCCTGCGGCCCGGCAACTCGTCCCCTTCGGTCGACGCGCTCCTAGTAGTTCTTGAACGTAGCCTGGTACAGCTTGATCGCCTGATCGTTCGACGAGGTGATCTTCAGGACGACGTAGTCCATGAAGCCGACGGACTGAGGAAGATTGATGCGGAAGTAGGTGTCCGCCATCTGTCCCAGGTAGTTGTCGAGCCCGCTCACGACAATCTGGCCACCCGAGTAGATGTAGCACTCCACATCGACTAGCGCGATCGGCGTGCTGGCTACCAGAATGATCGTATTGAACGTGTCCGAGCCCGTGTTCACGAGGAGCAGGTACCCAGCCGTGCCATCCAGCGTCGTGGACCAAACAACGTTCGGGTCCTCAAACAGCGGGCTGGCTGCCACAGTGAGCCCTGCACCCAGCAACAGTGACGTAAGCAGAAGACCAATGGCCAATCTCTTCATCACTACGGAGCCTCCTTATGGTGTTCGCCTCACACAGAACCAATGGGATCGCAACGCTGCGAATCCCTCAGCACCTGTGCCATCTAGTAGAGAGTAAGAGCCAGTATACGGGAGAAGCGGGGCAGAGACAAGCAGACCCTCTCCCGCTGGCCCTCAATCGGAGATTGCGCGGACCGGGGAGCGAGTTGTCCCCCGCCGCCCCGAGGCGCGGCCCGCTTCGGCCTCGCGGAACGCTTCCCCGAGGCACGCAAAAGCGAGAACCGAAGCGACGAGAAACCCTCCTGGGATGAGCAGCCACGGAGAACGCTCGACCACCGCAAGGCTCCGCGCTCCGGCGAGCAACGCTCCCCAACTCGTCATCGGCTCGCGAACTCCGAGCCCCAGGAAGCTGAGCGACGCCTCCATCAGCATCGTCCCGGGGATGAGGAGCGTCGCGGAGACCGCAAGGTACGACGTGACGTGAGGCAGAACGTGCCGGCAGAGGATCCGCACATGTCCCGCTCCCAAGGCCCTCGCCGCCAGAACGAAGTCGCGCTCGCGAATCGATAGGACCTGGCCGCGAACAACCCGCGCCATTCCCCCCCACCCGACCACGGCCAGTGCCCCAAGAATCGCAAGCAGGCTCGCCGCAGGGGGTGCGTGGCGCGCCCCGAGCAGCGAGCCCATCACAAGAAGGACCGGGAGCCCTGGAAGCGCGACGGCGATCTCCCCGAATCGCTGCAAGAGGAAGTCGACCCACCCGCCGCAGTATCCCGAGATCCCCCCCAAGAGGGCCGCCAGAGGAATCAGAAGCAGGAGGACGTACGGACCGACGATGAGGGAGACCCGGCCGCCGGTCAGAACGCGCGCGAGGAGATCCCGACCCAGGGCGTCCGCTCCGAACAAGTAGACCCTGGTCCCGCTACCGGCGTCGGCGAGCCCGAACAGGTGGACGTCCGCAGGAAAGATGCCGAACAACCTGTACGGGGTGCCGCGGGGAAAGAACCGGAGGTACACCCTCCGGGATTCGTCCTCCACGATCCTCCGAGCATACGTGCTTGGGTCGGTTTCCATGCGGAAAGGATGGACGAACGGGCGAGCCGACCAACCCGCTCCGTCGTGGAAGCAGATCCCGGTTGGAGGCGCAAACGCGTGCTCGTTCCTCTGTTCATCGTACGGATACGGCGCCAGGAACTCCGCCAGAGCGCACGCCACGGCGAGCACCGCAAGGACGACGGCCGCTCCGCGCCAGGTGCCGGACACAGTCCGCCTCCCAACCTTGGTCACGCTCCCCTCCGAATCCGTGGGTCAACGGTGACGAGCAGAAGATCCGCCAGCAGGTTTCCCACCGCGAGGAACGCTGTAAAGAACGACAATCCCGCGAGCACCACGTACGGATCCTGCGCCTGGACGGCCTGCCAAAAGGCTCGCTCGACGGTAGGAAGGTTGAACACGACCGCCGCGACGAGGGAGCCGGACACGATGCGCGGAAGCGAGAGCCCCGCCATGCTGACGAGCGGGTTCGCGGCGTTTCGCAAGGCATGCCTCCAGACGACCGACCGCTCCGTGAGACCCTTCGATCGAGCAGTGACGACGTACGGCTCGCCAAGCGCGTCTTGGAGATTGCCCCTCGTTTGACGGGCCCATCCGATCCCCTCCGCGGCCCCGGCCGCCGCCCACACGGGCCACAAGTGCCACAGGAGATTCCCCACCTTTCCCCACGACCACGGGGCTCCAAGGTAGCGGTTGTCGAACAGCCCTCCTACTCCCAGCCCGAGATCGCCCACCCTCACGGCGACGAGCAGCCAGAGGAGAAGCAATCCCAGCAGGAAAACTGGAACGGATAGGAGGCCGAACGCGAGGACGCTTCCCACTCGATCGACAACCCCGTGGGGTCTTGCCGCCATCCACACGCCGAGAGGAATCGCCAGAACGAGCGCGACAAGCAGAGTGGATCCGGCGACGAGAACCGTCCAGGCAAGCCGGCCGGAGAGGAAGAGCGCGTCAAAAGCCGGCAGCGCCGATTCGAACGAAAGCCCGAAATCGCCTCGCAGGACGACGTTCCGCAGCCAGAGCCCGTATTGGACGAGGATAGGCCGATCCAGTCCGAAGCGGGTGCGAAATGCCTCCAGCGTAGAACGAGAGACATCCGGATTCGCCTCGAGACGCGTCCAGGCGTCGCCGGGAGCCAAGTGGACGAGCAGGAAGCAGACGAATGTCACCGCCAGGATGAGGGGAACGACCGCCGCAACGCGAAACACCACATACGAGGGGAGGGCTCGACCCGATCCCGAGTGGACGAACCTCCTACGGCACGAGCCGCGTGTCGAAGACGAGGTCGGCGGCAAGGCCGTTCTCTCCCGTCGGATGCGCGTTAGGATTGGCCATTTCTGCGTTTCCGACGTAGTTGTAGTACGCGTACCGGAACGCAGGGTAGACCGTGTAGATCAGTCCAGCGTCGAGGGCCGCGAGGTTCTGCAGCGTCTGATAGATTCCGAACGCCTCACTCACGTCGAGGGTCGCCGCGCCGCGCGCGAACAGCGAGACGAGCTCCGACTCCGTCTGCGTCGGCTCCTGGCAGCCGGACAGGTGCCAGAAGTGCAGCCGGCCACACGGGGCGTACACCCCCGCCAGGCTGTTCGGGTCGATCCCTCCGGTGAACCCAAGCACGGCCGCGTCGAACGCTCCCGAAAACAGACGGTCGAGCATGAGCGACGTCTCGAGCGGCTCGAAGCGGACGTCGAGTCCCGCCAGGCGGGCGCGGTCTGCGATGATCAAACACTCGCCTTCGTACTCGGAAAGCCCCGCCGCCGTGGAGAGTCGGATCTCAAGCGGCGACGCGTCCGGGAGGTTCCTCCACCCATCCCCGTCCCGATCGACAACACCCAGATCATCGAGAGTCCGCATCGCGAGCACGATGTCGTACATGAGGCCGGCCGGGTCCGTGTCGGTGATCTCACCTCCGTAGCCGTTCCGTCCCCCGTAGAACGGCGAGCCAAGGCTGACCGGGCTCCATTGCGGCACGGCAAGCCCGTGGAAGATGGTCTCGATCATGGCCCCCTTGTCCACCAGGTGGGCGAACGCTTGTCGGAACCGCACGTCGCGGTACAGGGCGCGCTTCCCTTCGTCGCGTCCCTCGCGCAGGCCGATGTCCTGATTGAACGAGAGCCACGCACTCCCGTACATCGGAACCTCTGGCTCGACGAGTACGGTGAAGCTCTCCGACGTCGCCCGAGACGCGAGGACGGCGAGATCGCTCGCCCGCGGATCCAAGGCGTCGAGCTCCCGATTGAGGAACTGAAGGAGGGCGAGGTCGGCGTCGGCGACGATATGGATGACGCGCCGATCGTAGTACGGAAGCTGGGTTCCCTGAGCGTCGTAGACGTAGTAGTACGGGTTCCGCACGAGGATCACGTACTGGTCCGCCACGAACTCCCGCAGGACGTACGGCCCGCTGCCGACAACGTCGGCGGGCGCCGTGTCGAGGCCGAGAGCGGTGTTGAATGCTCCCGGCTCGGCATCGGGGTTCTGCGTGCGCACGGTGTGAGCCCACTTGTGTCGCGGAAGGAGCCTCTTCCCCATCGAGAGGAGAAGCGGACGGAAAGGCATCGGCGTCGTGACCCGCACCGTCAGATCGTCGATCGCCTCGATCCGCGGGAACGTCCCGTTGGGGAGGACGAGGCTGTCGCGCGCCGTCGACAGCACGTCTGGGTTCAGGATGAGATCGTTGAACGTGAAGACCACGTCGGCCGACGTGAGAGGCTCGCCGTCCGACCACCGCAGATCCCGCCGCAGGTGGAACGTGAGGACGCAGCCGTCGTCGGACACCTCCCAACCCTTCGCGAGCGCAGGCTCGACCGCCGCGCTCCGCGGGTTCAGGGTCACCAATCCGTGGTACAGGTGGTTCGTGATCACGGTCGTTCCCGTCTCGACCGCCGTGATGGGGTTCCACTTCTGGGGGTTCCCGAAGGACGCCATGTGGAAGGTCCCGCCTCGCACGCCCGGCTTCAGGTCCGCCCAGGGCGTCCCTACCTGGCCTAAGGAAAGGACCTTCGCGTCGGCAGGAATCTCCGCGCCCCGAGCCGCGAGCCCGACGAGCAGCGCCAGCACTGCCACGGAAGCCCACAATGCCCTTCTCTTCATGCCTCTCCCTCGAGCACGGCCGGCCCCGACATGTCCCCGGATTCGCTCTTCCCCAATCCAGATCGAATGGATTTCCATACTACTCGACACATCCGCTCCCCACAACGGCATCTTCCCCCTGCGGCTCGCCGCTCAATTGACCCGTCCAGAACCCATCGCTATACTGCATCGCACTAGGGAACGCTCTTCGGATGCAGCAGACGTCACGGAGGCCACGCCGATGGACATCCTGAAAGTCGCATCCCGCTCGAATCCCAACTCCGTCTCGGGAGCCATCGCCGGCGCGCTGGAGAAAGATGGCGTGGTCGAACTGCACGCCATCGGTGCGGGCGCCGTCAACCAGACCGTCAAGGCCATCGCCATCGCGCGCCGCCTGCTTGAGAAGGAAGGGGATCCGCCCGTGCGGGTCGTCCCGGGGTTCATGGAACTCCAGATCGACGGAGAGCTCCGCACGGGGATGAGATTCATCGTCGAGAGACCGGCGCGCATGCCGTAAGATTCCCGGCATGGCTACGACGTCGAACGCCTATCTCGGGAGCTTCCTCCTCGCCGAGCTTCTTGAGGCCTATGCAGGACTCCGCCGCGCTCCGTTGCCCTCCGGCGTTGAGGTCCAGCCGACCGACCGACCCGAATTCGGCGACTACTCCTCGAATCTGGCCCTCCTCGCGGCGAAGGGCTGCGGGACGCCGCCGCGCAAGCTGGCGGAGGAGTTGGTTCAAGCCCTGGCCAAGCGGGTGCCCCCCGACGACGTTCGCGCGGAGGTCGCAGGCCCCGGATTCGTGAACTTCTTCGTTTCGCCGCACCGCGTCCAAGAGGCCCTTCGCGGTGTCCTTCGGTCCGGCGACGCGTACGGACGTTCCGAACGGGGTGCTCATCGAAAGACGCAAGTCGAGTTTGTCAGCTCGAACCCCACCGGCCCGCTGACCGTCGGCCACGGCCGGCAGGCCGTCCTTGGCGACGTGCTCGCCTCGCTCTTCAGCGAGATCGGCTACGACGTCGGGCGCGAGTACTACTTCAACGACGAAGGCAACCAGATCGATCTTCTCGCCGAGTCCTTATGGATCCGTTACCGAGAGCTCTTTGGAGAATCGCACGACATCCCCGAGGGCGGGTACCGTGGCGAGTACCTGAAGGACCTCGCCCGCGACGTCCGCTCTTCGCTGCGCGAGGAGTACCGAGCGTTTGACGACCGGGCGAAGGCCCTCTTCCGCCGCGAGGCGGTCGAACGGATTTCGGCCACGATCCGCAACGACCTCGCCGCGCTCGGCATCCGCTTCGACACGTTCTTCAGCGAGGCAACCTTGCACCGCGAGCGGAAGGTTGACGCCGCGCTCGTCGAGCTGCGCAAGCACGGCGCGGCCTACGACAAGGACGGTGCCGTGTGGCTGCGCGCCGACCACGTGCCCGGCGGAAAGGACTCCGTCCTCATCCGGAGCGACGGACGGCCGACGTACCTCATGGTCGACATCGCCTACCACATCGACAAGCGCGAACGCGGCTTCGCCCGCGTGATCGATGTTCAAGGCGCCGACCACGTCGTCGAGCAGGCGTGCGTCAAGGCGGCGCTCGCCGCGCTCGGGTTCGACCCGGAGTTCCTGAGCTACGGCGTCCATCAGTTCGTAAGCCTGAAGGAGGGGGGCGAGATCCAGCGGATGTCGACGCGCGCCGGCCGGTTCGTGACACTCCGCGACCTCGTCGACGAGGTCGGCGCGGACATGGTTCGGTACTTCATGATCTCGAGGAAGCCGGAGGCGCACCTCGACTTCGATCTCGACCTTGCGAAGAGCCAGTCGCTCGACAACCCGGCGACGTACATCCAGTACGCGCACACGAGGATCTGCGCCGTGTTCCGGAAGGCGGAAACCGAGAACCCTCGAAGCCTCGTCGCAGACTGGAACGACGTCGACATCTCGCCGCTCGTGGAGCGAGAGGAGCTCGATCTGATCAAGAAGCTCGACGGATTTCCCGACGTTCTCGAAACCGCCGCGCTCTCGTTCGCCCCCCATCTCGTGCCCGAGTTCGCGCTCGGCGTGGCCCGCGCCTTCCACGGCTACTACGACCGCCACCGCGTCCTCTCGGACGACGAGGCCATGACGCGAGCGCGACTCGCACTCCTCCATGCAATCGGTCTCGTGCTGCGGCGGTCCCTTGGCGTCCTGGGGATGACGGCCCCGGAGGCGATGTGACCACCTGGTTCGATCGTCTCAAGTCGGGACTGAAGAAGACGCGCGCTGGGCTCGCCGATTCGCTCGCCTCGGCGCTGCGAGGACGGAAGACCCTCACGGCTGCCGATCTCGAAGAGCTTGAGGAGATCCTGATCTCCGGCGACGTCGGTGCAAACCTTTCGGCAAGCCTTGTCGCCGAGCTGCGCGACGCGGCCAAGAAGGACTCGCGCGACCCGCTCGACGTCCTGAAGTCGATCCTCGTCGCCCGGCTTGCCGAGAGCGATCGACCGCTCCGCCTTCGCGCGGACGGGGCGCCGACCGTCGTCCTCGTCGCCGGCGTAAACGGCGCCGGGAAGACGACGACGATCGCAAAGATCGCCGCCCATTTGCGCGAGGAGCGGCCGACGCTCCCAATGACCTTCGCCGCGGCCGATACGTTCCGCGCCGCGGCGGTCGAACAACTCGCCGTCTGGTCTGAGCGGATCGGCGCCGACCTCATCCGGCATCAAGAGGGCGCTGACCCGTCCGCCGTCGTCTTCGACGCGCTCGACCACGTCGAGCGCAAAGGCGGCGTCCTTCTCATCGACACGGCCGGACGACTTCAGACGAAGCACAACCTCATGGAGGAGCTGCGCAAGATCGAGCGGACCGTGGTCCGAAAGCTGAACCGCCCGTCGGACGAGCGGCTCCTTGTGCTCGATGCGACCACGGGGCAGAATGGGATCGCGCAGGCAGAGTGCTTTCACGCGGCCATCGAGCTGACCGGCCTGGTTCTCACGAAGCTCGACGGGACGGCCAAGGGCGGCGTGACCTTCTCAATCCGCGAGTCGCTTGGGTTGCCGATCCTGTTCGTCGGCGTGGGCGAGTCGGCGGAGGACCTGCACGCCTTCTCGGCCGAGGAGTTCGTCGAGGCGCTCTTCGCAGAATAGGCCGAGGTCAGCCCCGCATACGGAGGTGCGCTTGGGATGAAGAACGTCTACTTCTTCAGCAAGGGCCAGTCGGATGGCAACGCAAAGATGAAGGACCTGCTCGGCGGCAAGGGAGCCAACCTCGCCGAGATGGCCGATCTCGGGATTCCCGTCCCCCCGGGGTTCACGATCACGACGGAGGTCTGCGCCCACTATCAGGACCACGACGGCGCGTACCCAAAGGGACTTGAAGACGACGTCGGCGAGGGTCTGAAGAAGCTTGAACAAGCGACGGGAAAGCGATTCGGCGACCCGTCGAACCCGCTCCTCGTCTCCGTGCGCTCCGGCGCCGCAGCCTCGATGCCCGGGATGATGGACACGATCCTGAACCTCGGCCTGACCGACAAGACGGTGGAAGGCCTCGCCGCGAAGTCGGGCAACCGCCGCTTTGCGTACGACTCGTACCGACGACTCCTCCAGATGTACGGCGACGTCGTCATGGGACTGAAGCCGGAGACCGAGGCCGACCTCGATCCGTTCGAGGTCATCCTCGATGAGGTGAAGAAGGAGCGGAAGGCGAAGCTCGACACCGACCTCGACGCCGACGCGCTCAAGGACCTCGTCGAGCGGTTCAAGGCAGCGATCCAGAAGCGGGTCGGTCGGCCGTTCCCTCAAGACCCCAAGGAGCAGTTGTGGGGCGCCATCGAGGCCGTCTTCCGGTCCTGGAACAACCCTCGAGCGATCAAGTACCGTGAGCTCTACGACATCCGCGGCCTTCTCGGCACCGCTGTGAACGTGCAGTCGATGGTGTTCGGGAACATGGGCGAGGGGTGCGGCACCGGCGTGGCCTTCACGCGGAACCCGGCGACCGGCGAGAACGTCTTCTATGGCGAGTACCTGATGAACGCCCAGGGCGAGGACGTCGTCGCGGGGATCCGAACGCCCCTACCGATCTCCGCGCTCGAGAAGGAGATGCCGAACAACTACAAGGAGCTGCTCGCGATCCGAACGAAGCTCGAAGAGCACTACCGCGACATGCAGGACATCGAGTTCACGATCGAGAGCGGAACCCTCTTCATGCTCCAGACGCGGACCGGCAAGCGGACCGCCGCCGCCGCCGTGCGCGTCGCGGTGGAGATGGCCGAGAGCGGGATGATCGACAAGAGGGAAGCCCTCCGTCGCGTAACGCCGGAGCAGATCGATCAACTCCTCCACCCGACGTTCTCGCCGAAGGAAGAGGCCAAGGCCCCGCTCCTGACGAAGGGCCTGCCCGCGAGCCCCGGTGCCGCCACCGGAACCGTCGTCTTCTCGGCGGAGGCCGCCGAGGCGGCGGCCGCGGCGGGGAAGCGCGTGATCCTCGTCCGGATCGAGACGTCGGCCGAAGACGTCGGAGGCATGAACGCGGCGCAGGGCATCCTCACGGCACGCGGCGGGATGACGAGCCACGCCGCCGTCGTCGCCCGCGGCATGGGAAAGTGCTGCGTCGCCGGCGCCGGGGACCTCGTCGTCCACTACGCGAAGGGCTACTTCGCCGTCGGAGGAAAGACGGTGCGCGCCGGAGACTCGATCAGCCTGAACGGCACGACGGGCGCCGTCTACCAGGGCGAGATCAAGACCCAAGATCCCGAGCTTGCGGGCGACTTCGGAACGCTCCTCGGCTGGGCGGACGAGGTCCGCAGGCTGGGGATTCGGACCAACGCGGACACGCCGCACGACACCGCCGTCGCCGTGAAGTTCGGCGCCGAGGGGATCGGCCTGTGCCGAACCGAGCACATGTTCTTCGAAGGGGACCGGATCATCGCCGTGCGCGAGATGATCCTCGCCGAGGACCTGGCCGGGCGCCGCGCGGCGTTGGCCAAGCTCCTTCCCATGCAGCGCGGCGACTTTGAGGGAATCTACAAGGCCCTAGAGGGTCGCCCCGCCACGATCCGGCTCCTCGATCCCCCGCTGCACGAGTTCCTCCCCCACGACGTCGCGGGCCAGGAGGAAGTGGCCGAGGTCATGCGCGTTCCAGTCTCCGTCATCCGAGAGAAGGTGAACGCGCTTCACGAGTTCAACCCGATGCTCGGCCACCGTGGGTGCCGCCTCGGGATCACCTACCCCGAAATCTCGGAGATGCAGGCCCGCGCGATCATGGAGGCGGCGTGCAACGTCCACAAGAAGGGAATGAAGGTGAACCCCGAGATCATGATCCCCCTCGTCGGGAACGTGAAGGAGCTCAAGCTCCAGCGTGACCTCGTCGAGCGCACCGTCGAGGAGGTTCTGAAGGAGAACCGACTCACGAAGAAAGAGATCCCGTACATGATCGGGACGATGATCGAGGTGCCGCGCGCTGCGGTCACCGCCGACGAGATCGCCCAGGAGGCCGAGTTCTTCAGCTTCGGCACCAACGACCTCACCCAGATGGGGTGCGGGTTCTCGCGTGACGACGCCGGCAAGTTCCTGAAGGAGTACGTCGCCCTCGGGATCTACGACAAGGACCCATTCCAGGTCCTCGATCAGGCGGGGGTCGGGAAACTCGTCGCCATGGCGTGCGAGCTGGGGCGAAAGACCCGTCCGACGCTCAAGCTCGGCATCTGCGGCGAGCACGGCGGAGATCCCGCGTCGATCCACTTCTGCCACCGCGTGGGGCTGAACTACGTGAGCTGCAGCCCATACCGCGTGCCGGTCGCCCGCCTCGCGGCGGCGCAGGCCGCGATTCAAGACACGGCCTGAGTTGCATTGAGAAACCCGCCCAGAGCGGAGTTCTCACCAGCCGCTGGCGGCGCCCTCTGACGCGCCAGCGGCCTGCAGCATCAGGCCGCGATCGCAGCGAAGTAGAGACCGGATTCAGGACGTACCGAGGAGGGCGGTGACCCCGCCCTCCTTTCTCTTTCCGGCGCTCCGCGATACAATCCCCGTGGGCGTCTCAGGCATCTTGCCGACTCGGAGGGAAGAGGGCATGGCGGAACGGACCGTGGTTCTCGGAGTCACCGGCTCGATCGCGGCGTACAAGGCCGTCGACCTCGCAAGCCGCCTGACGCAATCGAACGTCGTCGTCCATACCGTGATGACGAAGAACGCGACTCACCTCGTGGGGCCGGCGACATTCCGCGCCATCACCGGCCGCCCGGTCTCAACCGAGATGTTCGAGCTCACGAACCCGTTCGCGATCGAGCACGTGTCACTCGCCGACGCCGCTGACCTCGTGATCGTGGCCCCGGCCACGGCCAACGTCCTCGCCAAGATGGCGAACGGAATCGCCGACGACCTCTTGACCTGCACCCTCCTCGCGACGCGGGCCCCCGTCCTCGTTGCGCCCGCCATGCACACGGCGATGTGGGAGCACCCCGCGACGCGAGAGAACGTCGAACGCCTTCGCGCTCGCGGGATCACCTTCGTCGGCCCCGCCGTCGGGCGGCTCGCATCCGGGGGGACGGGAATCGGCCGGTTCGCCCCCGTCGAGGAGATTCTCGACGAGGCTTTCCGCCTCCTCGGTCGCCACGGCGACCTCGCGGGACGTCGCATCGTCGTCACGGCCGGCGGGACTCACGAGCCCGTCGATCCGATTCGCTTCCTCGGCAACCGGTCGAGCGGCAAGATGGGGTACGCGATCGCCGAGGCGGCGCGCGATCGAGGCGCCGACGTGACCCTTGTCTCGGGACCGACAGCGCTGCGCACACCCGGCGGGATGCGCTTCCTCCCCGTCGCAACCGCCGCGGAGATGCTCGACGCCGTTCGCGGCGCCGTCGTGAATGCCGACGCGCTCGTCATGGCCGCCGCGGTCGCCGACTACACGCCGGACGCCCCGGCCGTGTCGAAGCTCAAGAAGACCGACCCGAGCCTCGTACTGCACCTGAAGCGGACCGCCGACGTTCTCGGATCGATCGGCGATGTTCCGGTGAAGGTTGGGTTCGCCGCTGAGACGGAGAACCTGATCGAGAACGCGCGCGACAAGCTTCGACAGAAGGGCCTCGACCTCGTCGTGGCGAACCTCGTCGGGAAGGACAGCGCCCCGTTCGGCTCCGACGCGAACGAAGTCGCCCTCATCGACAAGCGCGGCGTCGAGGAGCTCCCGCGCGCCGCAAAGCGCGAAATCGCCGAGCGAATCCTCGACCGCGTCGCCTCGCTACTGGTGAAGGCCTAGGACACCATGAGATCCGCAGATCGGCCGCGCCTCGGATTCATCGGGGCGGGCGTTGTCGGAACTGTCTTGTCCGCTGCGTTGGCCGGCGCGGGCTACCCTGTCGCCGCGGTTTACAGCCGGAACGCGAGCCGCCGAGATGCCGCCGCGCGCGGCGCGCAGGCTCAAGCGGTTCGGACGACACAGGGCGTCGCCGACCTGGCCGACGTGGTCTTCCTCACCGTCCCAGACGACGCGATCGCCGCCGTCGCCGGAGGGATTCGCTGGAGCGCAGGCAAGTCCGTCGTCCATTGCAACGGCGCCGCGTCGCTCGACCTGCTCGCCGGGCCTCGATCGCAGGAGGCCGCCGTCGGCGCCTTCCACCCGCTCCAGTCATTTGCCACGGAGGAACAAGCTCGGAGGAATCTCCCCGGAAGCGCCATCGCGATCGACGCGTCGACGGACGAGCTCCTAGCTCATCTCGAGGCGATCGCCGTCGCCCTCGGCGGTCACCCGCTCACTCTTCACGGCGACCGCGCCGTCTACCACCTGAGCGCCGCGATCGCCTCGAACTACCTGGTCACGCTCCTGGATCTCGCCGCGGGGCTGTGGTGTGAACTGGGCCTGTCCAAGGAAGAGGGACTCCGCGCGCTGCTCCCCCTCGTGCGCGGAACCGTCGAGAACCTGGATCGTGTCGGCCTGCCTGCCGCGCTGACCGGCCCGATCGCCCGCGGAGACGTCGGAACGATCGAGCGCCATCTTGCGGTCCTTGATCGCGTTGCGCCCGAAGCGCGGACGATGTACAAGGAACTCGCGCGCCGAACCATCCCGATCGCGCTCGCCAAGGGGCGGATCGACGCGACCACCGCGCGGCGGCTGGCGGCGAGCCTTGGGGATGGACAGGGAGATGACGACGCATGCGGGTGACAACGGCTGACATCCGAGGCTACAAGGAGCGACGCGAGCGGTTTGCCTGTTTGACGGCGTACGACGTGGTGACCGCGCGGATCGCCGACGAGGCCGGGATTCCTCTCCTGCTCGTCGGGGACAGCCTGGGGATGGTCGTCCTCGGATACGAGAACACGATCCCGGTCACCCTCAACGACATCCTGCACCACACCCGCGCCGTCGTGCGCGGCACCGCCCGCGCCCTCGTCGTCGCGGACATGCCGTTCATGACCTACCATCGATCGGCCGCACAAGCGATCGAGAGCGCCGGCCGCTGCATGCAGGAGGGCGGCGCCCAGGCGGTCAAGCTGGAGGGCGGACGAGCGACCGCCGACGCAATCAGTCGCCTGACCGCCATCGGCGTCCCCGTGATGGGACACGTTGGCCTGACGCCGCAATCCGTCCACCAGCTCGGGGGATTCAAGGTGCAAGGTAAGACGAGCGAACGCGCGAAGGAGCTGATCCGAGACGCGCTCACCCTCCAGGATGCAGGCGTCTTCTCCATCGTCCTCGAGTGCGTCCCGTCCGAGATCGCACGCCGAATCACGGAACGCCTTGCCGTACCGACGATCGGCATCGGCGCCGGTCCTCACTGCGACGCCGAGATCCAGGTCGTGAGCGACATTCTCGGCTGGGTCCCGAGCTTCGTCCCCAAGCACACGAAACCGTACGCCCACCTCGCTGACGCCGCACGCGACGCCGTGACCCGGTACCGCGACGAGGTGCTCGCGCGGAGCTTCCCGGGGGCGGCGCAGAGCTTCTCGGTCTCGGAGGAGGTTCTTCGAGAGGTCGACGACGCCCTCTCGAACCTGCCATGAGGCTCGCTCGCTCCATCTCGGAACTCCGCTCCCTGCGAGCAAGCCTTCCGGAACCCGTCGGCTTCGTTCCAACGATGGGGTCCCTCCACGAGGGACATCTCTCGCTGGTTCGCTGCTCTCACCAGGAGTGCGCCTCGACGGCCGCGAGTATCTTCGTCAACCCGACGCAGTTCGCGCCGAGCGAGGATCTCAGCGCGTACCCGCGCGACCTCGACCGAGACCTCAGCATGTTGGAGAAGGCCGGAGCGAACCTCGTCTTCGCGCCCGTCTCCGACGGAGAGATGTACCCACCCGGGTACGCCACGTGGGTTACGGTGAGCGGAATCACCGAGCGCCTCGAGGGAGCCTCGCGGCCGACCCACTTTCGGGGCGTGACGACCGTCGTCGCCAAGCTCTTCTCTCTCGTCCGGCCGCAGCGCGCCTACTTCGGCCAGAAGGACGCCCAGCAGGCCCTCGTGATCGACCGGCTCATCGCGGATCTCGACTTCGACATCGAGCTCGTCGTGGCTCCGACCGTTCGCGAGCCGGACGGGCTGGCGATGAGCAGCCGGAACACCTACCTGTCGCCCGCCGAGCGCCGCGCCGCCCCCGTCCTGCGCAGAGCCCTCGACCTCGCGGAGTCCCTGTGGCGGGATGGCGAGCGGAGCGCCGAGGAGATCCGATCCCGAGTGACCGCTCTCCTCCGAGCGGAGCCGCTCGCGCGCGTCGACTACGCGAGCGTTGCCGATCCAGGCACGCTCGAAGAGCTCGAGACGATCAGCCCTCGGGCGCTCGTGTCGCTCGCCGTCCGGATCGGGAAGACGCGCCTCATCGACAACACCGTCCTCCCGCCCGGCTCGCCGCTCCTCGAGAGGAGGACCTCGTGCTCCTGACCTACGATGTCGGCAACACCAACATCGTCGTCGGACTCTTCGACGGCCAACGCCTCGTCGGACGCTGGCGCTTCACGACCGACCGAAACCGTACCGGCGACGAGCTGCGGTTCGAGCTCCGCAGTCTCCTTGCGGAGGCGAGCGTCTCCGCGGAGTCGATCGAGGGGGTGGCCGTCGCGTCGGTCGTTCCCGCCCTGAATCCGCCCCTCCGAACCGGACTCGAGACGCTGGTTCACGGACCCGTTCTGTGGATCAGCCCGCAGACGTCGCCGATCCGCCTCGACGTCGACGAACCGTGGTCGGTGGGCGCGGACCGAATCGTCGACTGCGTCGCCGGCTACGAGATCTACGGTGGACCGCTTCTCATCGTCGACTTCGGCACGGCCGCCACGTTCAACCTTGTCTCTCGCCAAGGGGCTCTCGTTGGAGGCGCCATCGCGCCCGAGATGCGCGTCGCCGCCCAGGCCCTCGTCGAGAAGGCCGCTCAGCTCTTCTCCGTCTCCCTGGACGTGCCCCAGACCGTGATCGGGAAGACCACGGCAGACAACATCCGCGCCGGCGTCGTCCTCGGCTTCCTCGACCTGACCGAGGGGTTGATTCGGCGGTTCCGCGCCGAGTGCGGCCGCGACCTGCGCGTGGTTGCCACCGGCGGAAAGGGAGAGCTGTACCACCGCGAGATTGAAGCCATCGAGCTCTACGACCCGGACCTCACGTTGAAGGGGCTCGAGATTTGCTGGCGACGCTCCGGGGCGAGCGTCTAGATCGCGGAAAAGAACATCGGGCAACGCCTACCGCGTTCGTTGCCCGATGACCCGGGCACTTCCTGGACCTTCCCCCGGGCAAATTTACTCTAGGGCAAACGGCCGCCGGCTGTCAAGGGCTCTCAGAGCCCCGGAAACAGCCTAGACATTGCGGTGTAGATTCCTCGAAACGTCTTGGAGGCGATACCGATGGCCGCAGAGAGAATCCTCGTCGCGTCCCTTGTCGTCCTGGCTGCAATCGCTGCGTTCTCGACGCCGGCGCACGGCGACGGCTTCATCCTTCCGGACCTTCCCGAAGTCGGCCGGGTCGACGTCGTCTACCATGACGTCGAGATCAACGCCCAGGACGGCGTTGTCACCACGCGCGTCGACCAGGTCTTCCGGAACGAGACCGGCCGCACGCTGGAAGGTCGCTACGTGTTCCCGATTCCGCCCGGCGCCGTCGTGTCGGGGTTCCTCATGTGGGTCGACGGTGAAGCGCTCGAGGCGAAGGTTCTCGACGCCGACGAGGCCCGCTCGATCTACGAAGACTACGTTCGTCGGGCCGTCGACCCCGCTCTCCTCGAGTACGTCGGCCGCTCGGCTCTCTCCGCAAGGATCTACCCGATCCGTCCCGGCGAGGAGCGGAGGATCCAAATCACGTACTCCGAGCTCCTCTCCGCGGAGGACGGCGTCTACCGCTACCGCTACCCGCTCGACCCGGAACGGCTTTCGGCCCGCCCTCTCGAACGCGTGACGATCGCGGTCACCGTCTCGACAACCGCTCCCCTCACGACCGTCTACTCACCGTCCCACGACCTCAACGTCGTGCGCCCCGACGCGCAAACCGCGAGCGGTCGTTACGAGGCGTCGAACGTCCTTCCGACGAGCGACTTCCTCCTCTTCTACGCAACGTCAACCGAGGACATGGGGATGACCTTGCTCGCCAACCGCGCCCCCGGGGAAGACGGCTTCTTCCTCCTCGTCGCCACGCCTCCCGACCCCGGGACGTCCGAGAAGCCCCTTCCGAAGGACCTCGTCTTCGTCCTCGACCGCTCGGGGAGCATGAGCGGCGAGAAGATCGACCAGGCAAAGAGCGCGCTCTCGTTCATCCTGCGCAACCTGAACCCCGAGGATCGCTTCGCCGTCGTCTGGTTCAGCGACTTCGTCGAAGGCCAGCAAGCGGGGCTCGTCCCGGCCGCGCCGGCGGCGATCGAGGAAGCTCTCGCTTCCGTCGCCCGCATCGACGCCACGGGCGGGACGAACATCGACCAAGTCCTACGCCGGTCGTTCGCTCTCTTCGAGCCGAACGGCCGCCCTCGCTTCCTCGTCTTCCTGACCGACGGCGAGCCGACGGTCGGCGAGCAAGACCCCGCAACGATCGCCGCCCGAGCGCTCGCCGCGAATGCAGCGTCGGCACGCCTGTTCGCGTTCGGCGTCGGGTACAACGTCAACACCGTCCTCCTCGACCAACTGGCCCAGGAGAACCGCGGCACGACAACCTACGTTCTCCCGGACGAGAACCTCGAGATTGCGCTGTCCAGCTTCTACCGCAAGATCGCTTCCCCGGTCCTGACCGAGCCGACCCTGTCCATCGAGGGCGTCGAGGCGTACGACATCTACCCACGGGCACTCCCCGACGTCTTCCGAGGAACCCAACTCCTCGTCCTCGGCCGCTACCGCGGCGAAGGCGCTGGGCACATCGTTCTCTCCGGGCAAGCCGAGGCGGGACCCGCCGAGTACGCCTTGGTGCAGGAGTTCCCCGCCGCGTCGTCCGAGGCGTCGTTCCTGCCGCGTCTCTGGGCCGGGCGCAAGATCGCCCACCTACTCGACGAGATTCGCCTCTACGGCGAGAGCGACGAGCTCGTGACCGAGGTTATCGCCTTGTCCAAACAGTACGGGATCATCACGCCGTACACGTCGTTCCTGATCGACGACGCAGGCCTCTCCGCCGAGGAGGCGGCCGACGCCGTCTACCGAGCCGCCGCGCCAGCCTCCGGAGCCAACGCGGTCCAGGGAAGCTCCGCGCTCAAGTCGCTGGCCGGAGGAGAGACCGTTCAGGCGGCCGGCGAGAGCGTGAGGATCGTCGAGGATCGCGCGTACTTCCTCCGCGAGGGTGTCTGGACGGACAGCGCCTACGCGAGCGAGGAAATGCTCGACGTGGCCCCCTACAGCGCGGCCTACTTCGACCTGCTGCGCGTCGTGCCGTGGATCGGCCCGCACCTCGCCGTGGGCGAGGCCGTGATCGTCCGCGTCGGAGACCTGTTCGTTCGGATTGCGGAAGGCGGGCTTGAGGAACTGCCGCCCGACGTCGAGGCCATCCTGCTCGAAGAGGGGCAGCCCGCGGGAGGTTGATCTCCCGCCGCGAGTGGGCGCTCAGGAACCGGGAGAGGGCGGCGAGGCCTGCCGAACCACGTGGAGAAGCTTCCCGCCCTCCGGCACCTCGATTCGGTCGACGACCTCCACCACAAGGACATCCTTCGGACCGAGGACGTCGAAGGCGTGGGCGCGGAGGGCAGCGACGAGGTCCTCCCGGTCGACGCCGGTCGCGGGGACGATGCGCCACCGGAACGATCCCGGCCTCTCCTCGACGATCTGGAACTGAATGACCCCCTTGAGCACCTCTTTGCAGGCGTGAACGAGGACGTTGTCCAAGACCTCGCGGCCGTCGGCGAGTCGTAGGACCTCGCTCGTCCGTCCCTCCAACCGCTCGAGGAGAGGCAGCGTACGCCCGCACCGGCATGGCCCCGGCGCCAGAGCTCCTCGATCGCCCTGGCGGTAGTTGAGGATGACCGTCGCTCGGTTGATCAGGTTCGAGATCACGATCTCTCCCGTCTGCCCGGCGGGAACGTCGCGCCCGTCTCGATCGACGATCCGGACCGCACAGAGGTCGACGTTGAGGTGGAACCCCAGGTCGCGCTCGCACAGAAAGCCCATTCGTCCGCCCTCCACCGATTGGCACGTCGACAGGATGGCGCATCCCCAGCGCTCGCGGATCAGGGACCGGCCTTCTTCCGACAGCCGGTCCGCTCCGTACACCCAGACGCGGGGCGCTCGAAAGACCATCCCTCGATCCGCGACGTAGCGGCAGAGGTGCTCGGCGACGGACCCGTACGAGTAGATGACCTCGGGACGAAACCGGTTGATCTCCTCCACGATGACGTCGTACGGCAGGCCGAGGGAGACGTAGCGCGTCTGTCGCACGAAGCGCGGAACGTGAACTCGGCCGTGCTGATACCGAATCACGGCGCGCGTGGTCGACTCCGCCGGGAAGAGCGACAGCCGCCGCAGCCCCCAGTGCTTCCCGAGGAGCCTGTAGAGGACGGCCCGATCACGACCTCCCGTCGCGACCTGGCCGAGCAGCGCCTCGTCGTCCCACAGGACGCACCGTCGCCCCAATCCACCGGTTCCGGTCGAGTGCAGCGGTTGCACGCCGAACCCGCCTGCCGTCGACGTGAACCGCTCGGGGTGCTCCTGGACTAGGCCCCCTTCCACCACGGGGAGTCTGGCGAGGTCGTCCGCGGTCCGGAAGTCCTGGGGACGAAGTCCGCGCTCGTCCATCGCCTCTCGGTAGAACGGCACGGTCTCGTAGGCGTGGCGAACAATGCCACGGACTCGATCGCTCTGGAGTCGAGTCAGCGTGTCCAAAGGCAAATAGGGGATGCGTCTCCCGCGCAGGCTGCGCCACGCGATGCCCGCTGTGTCGAAGACCCTCTTCGCTGTGCCCATGCCCTCAAGGCCAGTGTACAGGGGCCGAGAACTCCGCGAAACCACCGGCTCACGCGACCTTGCCGCGGCCAGAGCGTCGGACGAGAATCAATCCATCCTGCCAAGCCGCAGAGACATCCATGAGCCGCCTTTCACGATTCAGGTTAAGCAAGGCAACATCCGACATCGATCGGACCCTCCACCGCCTCGTCGACACGGCGTACCGCACGGTCGCAGCGTACAAGCAAGCGTTCGACCAAGCTGGAGTCGCTCCCAACGAGATTCGCGGCGTGGGCGATCTCTCGAAGCTCCCGATCCTCGAGAAGGAGGCGCTGGCTCGACCCGCCTCCCCCGCCGATGTCGTTCGACGCGGGACCGACCCGAAGCGTTGCGTGCGTGTCGGCACGAGCGGGTCGACCGGACTCCCCCTGAACGTCTACATGAGTCGGCCGGAATCCCTCTACCGACGCCTTCTGCTCTGGCGCGCCTGGGGCTGTCTCGTACCCCTGCGCCTTCCTTTGACGGTCGTCGATATCGGCTCGTGGGTCGAAGGCGGCAAGGCGATCCAGATCGATCGCCGCGGCCCCGCGCGCGTCGTGCGCGTATCCATCGCCCTTCCTCCCCGCGAGCAGACGGCCATCATCCAGCGTTTCCGCCCCCAGGTAATCTCGGGGTACCCCACAGCCCTTGACATCATGGCCACGGAAGGGGGCGTGCCGATGCATCGCCCGAGCCTCGTGGCATGCCGCGGCGAGGTCCTCGATCCCGAAACGCGCCACAACATCGAGCAGGTCTTCGGAGCGCGTGTAGCCGACTTCTACAACAGCGAAGAGGTTGGGAACATCGCCTGGGAGTGCCCCCTCGATCCGACGGTCCTTCACGTCAACACCGACGGGTGCATCGTGGAGATCGTCGACGACGCAGGACACCGAATCCCCGATGGCGTGGAGGGCCGCATCGTCGTCACCAACCTCTACAACGAGACGATGCCGTTCATCCGGTACGACCTCGAGGATCGTGGGACGCTCTGTTCGGAGGGCAAAGGCGTGTGCGGCTGCGGAAGCCGGGCGCCGCGCCTGCGCGCCCTCGGCGGTCGAGACGACGACTACGTCTACCTCACCGACGGTCGGAGGATCTCTCCGCGGCTC
>JAPLGD010000076.1 GCA_026390345.1 Candidatus Bipolaricaulota bacterium
GGTGTAGGCCTCCGGGTTCGCTCGCTCCGCGTTCTCGACCACCCGCGTCGGCTTGGGCGCCAGCTGAACCTCCAAGGCCGAGGCCACGCTGCGGGCGACCTCGGTCTGGACCGCGAAGACGTCGTCCAGGGTGCGATCGTACGCCTCCGACCACAGGTGTCCCTCCCCGACGACGTCAATCAGCTGCAGCGTGATCCGAAGCCGATTGCCCGCTTTGCGCACGCTCCCCTCGAGGACGGAGCCGACCGCCAGCTCGCTCCCGATCTCCGACACGGCCTTCTTGGCTCCGCGGTACTTCATCACCGAGGTCAGGGCGATCACCTGCAGCCCGTCCACTTTGGACAGGGTGAAGATCAGCTCCTCGGTCAGCCCGTCGGCGAAGTACTCGTCGCCGGAGTCCGGGCTCATGCTCACGAGAGGAAGGACGGCAAGCCGCGCCCGTTGCTCCGCGGAACTCGCCGGGGCTTCGCCCCGCATCCACGGGAGGAGCATCTCGTAGACCTCAATCTGGACTTTGACGTTTTTCAGGTCCCGCTTCCCGAGGCTCGTCATGCGTAGGTCGACCTTGTTCCACACCTGGTCGTAGACCTGACGCGACAGGCAGATCCCCCCCGGCTGAGCCAACGGCTCGATCCGCGCGGTGATGTTCACGCCGTCGCCGAAGATGTCGCCGCCCCGGTGCACGACGTCTCCCAAGTGAACGCCGATCCGCACTTGGATCGTTCGGTCGAGAGGGACCGCCACGTTTCGCTCGTGGAGCCCACGCTGGATCTCGACGGCGCACTCCACGGCCTGGAGCGCGCTCGGGAACTCCACGAGGAACCCGTCCCCCGTTCCCTTCACCTCGCGGCCGCCGTGTTTGGCGAACAGCGGTCGAAGAAGCGCCGCGTGCTCCGCGAGCAGCGCCAGCGTTAGGGCTTCATCCGTTTGCGTTAGTGCCGTGTAGCCGACGACGTCCGTCAGCATGATCGCGGCGAGTTGTCGGGTGTCGTTTTCCATGGCGTCTTCGGCCCTTCGCACCGATGGAATCAGTATGGGGCTTGGGTCCCGGCGGGGCAAGTGAGGTTGCGCCAGGCCATCGACCCTCACGCGGCTCTGCTCCGCCGCCCCGGATGAACACAGCCGCGAAGGGGCGGAACGTCAACCGGACATCGTCGCGGCGAAGCGTTCGACGAGCCGCCGCAAGTCGTCCGCGTCGAGGCGGCCCAGAGGCGTCTCCGTCTCGCAGATCCGCCCGGGAATCCGAAGCGCACCAGGGTCAAACCCCTCGCGCAGCTTGAACGCCCACTTCCGCCGCAGCGTCTCGTCGCCGATCCGACCCAGGTCGGCCGGGGTCACGGCGATTCCGAGCGGTGCGAGGGCTCGGGCGACAACATCCGGCGTGTAGAGCCCGCGGGAGAAGAAGCAAACAACGAGGCTCGACAGAACCTGCCTCCACTGCTCCTCCGCGATCAAGGCGGCCACGATCTCGTCGCCCGTGGAGCCCGTTCCGCCGGCCGGCACCTTCTGATCGACGCTGTAGCCCGCGCTGTCGAGGTGGCTGTGTCGGGAGCCTGTGAGGAACCCGAGGTGGCAAGCCGGCCCGGTGTGATACCCGGGCATCTCGTTTCCGCCGAACGCAAGCGCAAACTCTCTTCCGCCGTAGATGGAAGACGCGTGATCGACTCCCCGAGCGAGCGCACGGTAGAGGTCGGTGGGACGTCGGACGATTCGACGGACGGCGGCGACGTACGTCTCCGCGTCCCCCCACGCCAAGGGAACGCCGTCGAGATCGTCCTTCGCGACGAGCCCCCGCTCGTACGCCTCTGTGGCCCAAGCGAGGACGACGCCCGCGCTCATCGCATCCAGCCCCTGGATCTCGACCTCATCCGCAAGTCGCAGGATTCCCTCAGGGTCGGCGATGCCGAGCAGGCTCCCGAGGGCATAGATCAGCTCGTAGTCATAGCCGAGCATCGATGTCTTGTAGAAGTACGGCTCCTTGGGATGTGGCGTTCGGAGCGCCGCGAGGTGGATGCAGGCCACCGGGCAGTGGCTGCAGGCGAGCCGGCGCCCGAGGAAACGGCTCGCCATCGCTTCGCCCGAGATCGCCTCGGCTGCCTCGAACCGCGTGGCCCTAAGGTTCCGCGTCGGAAGCGCCCCCGACTCGTGGAGCGGAAGGACGTTCATCGCGGTTCCAAGGTCGTGGTACTTCCGCATGGCGGGCGACGTCGTCGCGGCGCGGAAGAGTGCGTCGTACTCGCGGCGATACGCGACCGGGTCGGCGACCGGGAGCATCCGATTCCCGGCGATCACGATCCCCTTGAGCCGTTTGCTCCCGAATACGGCGCCGAGTCCGAGCCTCCCGAAGTGGCGATACGTCTCCGTGATGACGCACGCGTAGCTGACCTCCGCCTCTCCCGCCGGGCCGATGCGGAGGATCGAGCGGTGGCCGGACCCTCCCTCCCGCTCACGCAGAACGCTCCCCGCGGTGGTGCTCGACCGCAGGCCCCACAGCGCGGACGCATCGCGGAAGGCGACCCGCCCGTCCTCGATCACGAGGTACGTCGGGCTCGGGCTCCGCCCGGTGATGACGACGGCGCCGTACCCGGCCATTCGGATCGAGACGGCGCTCCGCCCGCCCGCGTGGCTCTCCCCGAGGTTCCCGATGTGCGGGGATTTGAACATCGCCACCGTCTTCGACGCGAGCGGGTAGAGGCCGACGAGCGGCCCCACCGCGAAGATGATCGGGTTCTCAGGTCCCAAGGGATCGGCGCCCGGCGGGCAGCGCTCCTCGAGCAGGCGGATCGCCACGCCCGCGCCGCCGATCGAGGCTTCAAACAGGTCCGGGCGCTCCACGACCTCGAACGTCCGCTTGGAGAGGTCGATCACGAGGACGCGTCGGATGGGATCATTCGGATGCATCGACGTTCCTTCCCACCTCGTCGAACGCGAGGACGTCGTAGGGACAGTAGGAAGCACAGACGCCGCAGTAGACGCAGACGAGCGGCTTCGTCTCGACCGGATCCCAGGAGACAGCACCGAACGGGCAAGCGTCGCGGCAGTTCCCACATCCGACGCACAACTCCGGGTGGAACCGCACTCCGCCCCCTTCGCGCAGCGCCAGCGCGTCCGTGGGGCAGACGCGCGCGCACGGAGGCTCGGCACAGCCGCGGCAGACGACGACGATGAATCCCTTTCGCATTCCACCGGCCGATCGCACCCCGATGCGCGACCCGGCCGTCCCGCCGACACCGGCCCGCCGCGCGCAGGCAAACATGCACGACTGACAGCCGACACAGCGGTCTACATCAACAACGTACAAACGCTTCGCCATAGCGGTTCGAGGCCACTCTAGCGGGGCCGTACGAATCCGACAACCGGATCCCGCGGCGAGCTAAAGCTTCATCCCCATCGACTTGTGCGACGTGCGGCGGACGAAGCCCAGCGCCTCGACCTCGTGCGCGACGAACGGCATCCAATCGGACAGGAAGGTCTCGACACGGAGGTTCGGGCTCTTCGCCAGGACCTCGACCAGCGCCCTGCGCACGAGGTACGGGGCGAGGTTCGTATGCGCCGGGTCGATACGGACTCGGATAAAGTCCGTCCCCTTGCCCTTCTTCGACACCGACCAGCCGAAGCGAGCGACAATGACGTGATCGCGGGTGCGCTGAATGATGACATCGCGATCCCGCGTGGTCTCGAAAAGCGGAGCCACGATGCGAACGAGCCAGGGCGTTCGGTAGCGGCCGCGGATGATCGGCTCGAACTCCTGAAGGCTGGCGGGAACGATGCGCTTGTCCACCTCGTAGCGCGTGCGCCAGTCGAACTCCGCGAGGGGTTCCTCGTCGTAGCCGGTGGGCTGCGGCAACCGATCGATGCCTCCGGCCGGCGTGAGCGAGTACCGCGTCGACCCACCGTACTCGATGAAGCCGAGGGAGCGATAGAGGCTTTGCGCCGGCGAGTTCCCGCCGATGACGCCGAGCCGAACCATCGTCCCGCCGCTCGAGCGCATCATGTCGAGCGTGGCGACGAGGAGTTGGCGCGCCACACCACGTCGGCGGGATTCGGGTAAGACGCCGACGGTCCCGATGTACCACATCGGCGTCGTGCCCTCGCGCTGCGCCATGGTCATGCCCCGGAGCGCCCCGTCCTCCTCCCACACGAAGCCGCGCATCAGGTCGCGCAGTGCGGGCGAGACGCACTGGAGGAGCCGAACGACCGGCCACATTCGCCGGATCCGGCGAATCACGTCCAGGAGCTGTTCCTGCTCGTCGGACTGGACGCCCCACTCGGGATGGTCCGGATACTGGAACGTCCGAACGAGCATGTCGGTGGCGGGGACTAGGTCCTGAGGCAGACGCAACGCACGTACGGTCATGATGTCTCCTTCTTGGCGGAGTCCTGCTCTATCTCACGTATCCTGCGCGACGCCGCGTCCGCGCGGCGCTTGCAGGCAATCCTGCGTCGTCGAACAACGATGTGGCGGTTCAAGTATCCTGGAACCTTCGCGGCAGGCGCTCTCCCTGTGCCATGGCAGCCTCACGAAAGGGAGTCTCCGATTCGTCACAGATCCACGACCCCCGCTATGCTGAGTCGCAGGCGGGAACAACCCGGAGGAAAGGAGCCGCGAATGAAAGGAAATGCCAAGGTCATCACCAAGCTGAACGCCCGATTGGCCGACGAGCTGGCCGCTGTGAACCAGTACATCCTGCATTCGGAGATGTGCGCGAACTGGGGGTACGGGAAGCTTCACGAAGTGATCGAGAAGCGCGCGATCGACGAGATGAAGCACGCCGAGATGCTGATCGCGCGCATCCTCTTCCTGGAAGGGAAGCCGACGGTGAGCAAGCTGGCCGAGATCCACATCGGCGACAAGGTGGAAACCTCACCGAGCAGCGCAGCTAGGACTCCAGGCTATCCCTCAAGGGCTGGCGTGTGAAATGCACGGCGCTTCCATTCCGCACGCGTGATCTCGTAAGCGAAGTGGGGAACGGGGGCCGTGAACTCCTTCATCGATTCGGGGGAGTCACACACCCCGTCCCACGTGCTTCATGCCGGCCGACT
>JAPLGD010000109.1 GCA_026390345.1 Candidatus Bipolaricaulota bacterium
CGACCCGAAGCGTTGCGTGCGTGTCGGCACGAGCGGGTCGACCGGACTCCCCCTGAACGTCTACATGAGTCGGCCGGAATCCCTCTACCGGCGCCTTCTCCTCTGGCGCGCCTGGGGCTTTCTCGTACCCCTGCGCCTTCCTTTGACGGTCGTTGATATCGGCTCGTGGGTCGAAGCAGACACGGCCATTCGGATCGATCGCCGCGGCCCCGTCCGCGTCGTGCGGGTGTCCATCGCCCTTCCTCCCCGCGAGCAGACCGCCATCATCCAGCGTTTCCGCCCCCAGGTGATCTCGGGGTACCCCACAGCCCTTGACATCGTGGCCACGGAAGGGGGCGCGCCGATGCATCGCCCGAGCCTCGTGGCATGCCGCGGCGAGGTCCTCGATCCCGAAACGCGCCACAACATCGAGCAGGTCTTCGGAGCGCGTGTGGCCGACTTCTACAACAGCGAAGAGGTTGGGAACATCGCCTGGGAGTGCCCCCTCGATCCGACGGTCCTTCACGTCAACACCGACGGGTGCATCGTGGAGATCGTCGACGACGCGGGACACCGAATCCCCGATGGCGTGGAGGGCCGCATCGTCGTCACCAACCTCTACAACGAGACGATGCCGTTCATCCGGTACGACCTCGAGGATCGTGGGACGCTCTGTTCGGAGGGCGAAGGCGTGTGCGACTGCGGAAGCCGGGCGCCGCGCCTGCGCGCCCTCGGCGGTCGAGACGACGACTACGTCTACCTCACCGACGGTCGGAGGATCTCTCCGCGGCTCGTGGCAACGGCGGTCAACCGCGCGTTCTCCGGCCGCTCGCCGCTCGGCGGGTTCGACCGCCACTTCCGGAGATTCCGAATCATTCAGGACCGGATCGACCACGTCCGAATCGATATCGTCCCCGAGCCCGGCCCGAGGTCGGTCCCCGACTTCGCCGCAGTCATCGCCCCCGCGCTCGCGAAGATCCACCCCACGCTTGCGTGCACCATCGCGGTCGTCGATCGCCTGGACCCCGGCCCATCGGGCAAGTACCGGAAAGTGGTCTCGCTGATCACCCCGGCCGCCCGCTCTTCGTAGTTCGGCGGAACCCCCTCCTACTTCTGTTTCTTCTCGCCGGCCCAGAGATCCACGAGGTGGAGGCAGACGTCGAGGCACTTCTCCATATCCTCGACGCTGACCCACTCAAGCGGTCCGTGAGGGCTGTGCACGCCCGCGAACAGGTTCGGTGTCGGAAGCCCGCGCTCGGTGAGTTGAGAGCCGTCGGTTCCTCCGCGAATGGGGACGATCTTCGGCGTGACGCCGGCGCGTCGGACGGCCTCGACGGCGAGGTTGGCCGGCCGCATGTCGTTCTCGAGCCAGTACCGCATGTTTCGATACTGACGCTCGACGGTGCACTCGAGCTTCGCGCGCGGCTCGAGCAGACGGAGCGCGGAGACCGCTCGCCGAAGCGCCTCGCCGTGCGCTTCGAGCCCGTCTCGCTCGAAGTCACGCAGAATGAAGTGGAGCTTCGCCTCCGACGCGTTCCCCGACATGCCGACGAGGTGGATGAACCCATCGCGCCCGTCCGTCGTCTCCGGCGATCGCGCGTATTCCGGAAGGAGGTTGACGAGCTTGGCGGCGAGGGTGAGGGCGTTGACCATCTTCCCTTTCGCCTTGCCCGGGTGGATCGCCACGCCCGCGATGCGGACCACGGCCTTGTCGGCCGAGAAGCTCTCGTAGGTGACCTCGCCGAGCCCCTCGCCGTCGAGGGTGTACGCGACGTCAGCTCCAAGCTCGT
>JAPLGD010000033.1 GCA_026390345.1 Candidatus Bipolaricaulota bacterium
AGGCTGTCCTTGGGGTCCGCGCCCGGAGCGTCGACGGCGACGAGCGCGTGCTCGACGGGAAGGTAGCGGTAGAGGCCCGGCGCCAGCGTCTCCACGTGGCGAACCCTTAGGTAGGTCTCGAACGGGTGACGGCACCCACCCGACGGCACGTTGCGCATCGCCCACGTTCCCTTGGGACTGACGCGACGGATTCCCTGCGTCGCCCAGAGGAGAAACGACAGCTCCTCGAGGGAAAGCGCCTCGTCGGCGAACTCGCGGCGGCTCTCGCGGTCGCGAATCGCGTTGACCAGAGGCATTCGGCCGAGCGTGATCTGGTCAACAGGGACGAGGGGAATGAGCTTGGCGCCGGGCGCCGCCGGCTTCTCGAACGGAGGCGGGGTGATCCCCCTTTGCTGATCTGGCGTGTGGGCCATGAGCGCTTCCCGCGCCGGGTTCCTCAGGTACTGGCGGTTCGTGTCCATTCGGTCTCCTTTGCGCTCTGTCCATCGTGTGTGGCGCCCCCGGGCGCGATGGTTCACGCTCGCCCGTGGCCCTGCGAAGTGTGCCTCCGGAAGCTACGGCGATGGCGGGCGCTTTTCCACTGGGTATGCGACCGCCGCGGGATCTAGCGCGCCGTCGGCGCTCGCCGCCGTGAGGAGATTCCGAGCGTGCGTCGCAGCGTGCGGTTCGAAGCGAGCGAGTCGCCGAGACGGACCTCGACGGCGCCAAGGTAGGCGGCGAACTCCGACAGCGCGGTTCGAAGCGCGTCGGCCATCGAGTCGTCCGGGCGAACGCCCGGCTCCCACCACCAGCCGTGGATCGCGAGGACGCGGTTCTTCCTGTCAAAGGCCGGCTCAGCGCGGGCGACGAATCGCTCGCCGTAGAGCACGGGGAGAACGTAGTAGCCGTAGGTGCGCTTCTCCTTCGGCTTGTAGATCTCCCAGCAGTAGTCGAAGCCAAACACCTGCCTCAGGAGCTCGCGGTCCCACGTCACGTTGTCGAGCGGGCCGAGGAACGCGGCTTCCGCGGGCCTCCCGTCGGGCTCCGCGGCCGCCTCGAGGGTGGGGAGGTCGGTCGTGCGCACGAAGAAGGTTCGTTTCGGAACCCCCGCAACGCCCACAGCCACGGCGTCGCCGTGCTCGGCGAGCCGCGTGAGGACCTTGGCCCTCGCTTCGCCGCCCTTGACGCCCATGATTCCCCACCAGTACTCGGCGGCGCCGTTCGACGGCGAGAGACCGAGACTGCCGATGCGTCTCAGCACGTGCCAGTCCTCGTACGACTGGTCGTCGGGGTGGGGATCGGGCGCGTTCAGAATCTCCGCGGGGAGGATCCGCTCGACGAGGTCGAAGTAACGAACGCTTCGCACGCGATGGTGCGGCAGGACAATCCCCATCGAAGACAGGATCTCGAGCGAGGCGTGGACGAGGCGCGTCGGACGGCCCCACCACCAGTCAACCTTCTCCTCGTGCTCGATGTCGACGGACGAGAGCGGGCCGCGCCGGCGGATCTCGTCAAGGATGTAGGGCGCCACCTTCATCGCCTGCGCCTCCGGACCGCCGTGCTGCTTCACCATCAGCGCTCGGTGACGCGCAAATGACGGCCACGTCTCACGCAGGACGAGGGCCGACATCTTGTCCCAGCCGACGTAGACCCGGTGCTCGGTGTGCATGAGCCGGTCGAGCAGGGCGGGTCGATACCGTCGAATGCGCGCCTGCAGAACGAGGTCCGGGTTTCTCCCGACGATGTCGATCGGGTCGTACTGGATGCAGCCCAGGTGCTCGAAGAGCTCGAGCGCGCCAGCCTTGCCCTTCAGCCGGCGGGGCGGGAGGAGGCGTTGGTGGAGGAGGAGGAACCGCCGCGCGTGCGACGGGTCGAGGACGATCGACGGTGAGGGAAGCAGGGCTTTCGACATGGTTGAACGACAATCCTCCTGGGCGGCAGAGAGGGTACGTGGCACGCGAGGAGACATCCACGAGCCGCTGGAGGAACGCTCGTGCGCTCGGGCGGCCACGTACGATTCAGTACCCGAGTCCCTTGTAGTGGGCCTCAAGATACGCGGTGATCTTCGCTGGATCGAGTCCGACTTCCGCCACGACCGCCTGGAGCGCCCTCGGCTCGCCGAACTCGACGCGTACGGGATGCCGGAAGCGGAATCGCCCAAGGGCCCGGAGAAACGGATTCCGTGACAGGAGATGGAAGATCCCGGTGATCGAGGCGCCCCAGATCCGCCACGGGACGAGGTAGCACGGCCCCGCGCCGGGCTCCTGGGCGAGCATCGCCACCAGCGCCCCTACCCCCGGCCGCCAGGGCTGCCGAGGATCTCTGGAATCCGGGGCGATGGCGAGCAAGCCTCCGCCGCGGACGTGGTCGGCGGCTCGACGCAACGTGGCCTGGTTCGCCGTGCGCGCGACGTCGCGAGCGGGAGGCGGATCAAGCTTGTAGGCCAGCCAGCCCACGGCACGCGGGAGGAGTCCCTTCCGCCCGGACGTCCTCGCGGTGAGCGGCGTCGTAACGTAGACGGGGAACATGGTTCGCGCGATGTTCGGTCCAAGCTTCGCGATATAGCTCGCGGTCACCATCTTCACGTCGGGCCGATCCACGGCCGCCGCAAGGAGCGGCGGCGTGATGAGCGACCCGTGCCGGCCGTAGGTGATGATCGGCGACGTGCGGATCAGCTTTCGTGTCTCATCCGACCACACGGCTTGCCACGGAATCGGCGGGCGCGCAAGCAGCGTCTTGCATGCGTCGCAGGTCCCAAGCCGGCCGACCAACTCGTCGGCATCCTGGGCGATCTCAAGCAGAGGTGAGATCGGGAGGAAGAGGTTGGCCAAACCATAGGAGAAGCGATATGAGACGCTCGTCTTGAGCGCAGCGAGGTGGACCCGGTAGAGGGGCCCGATTCCGCCGTCGCCAAACGCCTCGCGAAGCTCCGCCGCAACACGGCGCAGAGAGCGCACCCCGATCCGCCTCCCATGCGACGTCAACCTTCGACGCCCGTCACAAGGATTCTAGGCGGGAGGTCGGGACCGGAGAAGCGGATGGGGTAGGCGGGCCCTCCGAGCCCGTTCGAGCGGACGCCCGACGCGCCGGTAGACCCATCTCCGTCCGTCGCTGGACGCCGCCCTGCGCGGTATTCTCTCCTTGGGAGACATGATGAAGAAGCCGTGCACGGTCGCCGCGGTCCTTGGGCTTGCCCTCGCTGCTGCGTTCGGTGGTGCTGCGTTCACGGCGCCAGCCACCCTCGTTCTGTTCGGGGGTACGGTGGTCCCGATGACCGATGTCGGCATCACCTACGAGGCCATCGCAGTTGCTGGAGACCGAATCCTCGCCCTGGGAACAGAGAAGGAGATGCTCGCCCTGGCCGGCCCTGAGACCGAGATGATCAATCTTGAAGGGAGAACGGCCCTCCCGGGGTTCATCGATCCGCACGCCCACCTCCTCGCCGATGCGCCGAAAGAGGGCCTGTCCATCGCCGCGGCCCAAGGCCAGGCGCTCGCCTGCGGGATCACGTCCGCGGCGGAGATGCTCGTCCGCCCCGGCGAGCTACCGTCGTTTGTCGCCGCTGCCGAGCGCGGGGAGATCCGCCTCCGCACGAGCCTCTACCTCGCCTACAACGACCTGTGTGGGAACGTCCTTGGCCCGTGGTACCGCGACTACGCCCCATTCGCCGAGATCGCCCCGCTGCTGCGAATCGGCGGCGTAAAGGTCTTCGCCGAGCGGTCCTCGTGCGGCGACGAACGTGCCGCGATCTCGTTCAGCGACGCGCTACGCCCGCTGCTCTCGCCCGCCGGCGCCTTCTGGTACGGGGAAGACCGACCGCTGTTCGCGGCTTCCGAACTCGCCGCCGTCGTGCGCGACGCGGCAGAGTTGGGGTTTCGTGTTGCGATCCATGCAATCGGAGATGCGGCGGTCGAGACCGCGCTCGCGGCGCTGGACTTCGCCGGAGGGAAGGCCCAGGCGCTCCGCCCGATGGTGCTCCACAACCTGTTCCTTCGCGACGAGCTTCTTCCCGAGTTCGCGCGGCTCGGCGTTGTCGCCGCGGTCGAGTCGACGAACGCGTGCTTCGTCGACGTCTACGACGACCTTCTGCCCACGCTTCGCGCAACCCTCGTGCGGCGGTGGGGCGATCTCGCCGCAACGGGCGCGCATGTCGCGGCCGACAGCGACTGGCCGTGGTGCGATCCTGGATTCCTGAGCCCTCTCCTACGACTCGCGAACCTCGTTTCGCCGATCAATGCGAGCCCTGCGTACGCATCGTGGGAGCCGTGCAAACCGCTCCCATCGGCCCAGCTCGTCTCGGTCTGGCAAGGGCTTCGGATGATGACGACCGAGGCGGCCTACGCTCTGCACCAGGAAGTCGAGCTCGGGACGCTCGAGCCGGGGAAGCTTGCCGACCTCGTCGTCCTCTCCGCGAACCCCCTTCTCGCAAGCATTGAGGAGCTTCCCGGTATCCGAGTCTGGCTGACGATTCTCGGCGGCAAGGCCGAATGGCGCTCGGAGACTGCGTCTTCGCGCCCAACGCCCTAGCGGGGTCTTGACGACCTGCCCTCTGAGGCCTAGACTGTCCGCATGATTCGACGAGCGAAGGGCGGGATCTTGAAGCGCGCAATGCACGAACAAGCCCTCCTTCGTCTCGTCATGAGTGTCGTCGGGTAGGCTGTGACCGGCTAGGGAGCTGGAACACAGAAGCCCGACGAGAGCGCAGGCAACGGCCTGCGTTTTTCTTTTGCCCTGCGCGCCTTCGCGGCGCGCAGGGCGGCGAGCCCCAACGGGCAACAGGAGGCAGGAATGCGAGAAGAGAGAACGCCCAGAAGAGCACAACAACAGCCAGTCGCCAGAATTGAGGTTGTCGCTCGCGGCACGCGCCAGGAGCGGCATGGCAAGGCCGTCACGAAGACCTTGAAGCGCGTCGTCCTCCTCTCCATCCTGTGCCGCCTTGCTCTCGTGGCTCGCGCCAGGGTCGACCGGCGCGCACTCACCCGCACCCCTCGGTCCGGAGGAGTCAAAGGGGACTCGCCATGACCGCAATCCCGTGGAAGGACGTGGAGGTCGTCGTCTACACGTCGGGAACGTCCGTGCCGACCCGCATGGAGGAAACAGTTCGTCTGCCGCGAGAGGCCGGGTTCCCAGAGTTGCTCGCAGCGCTCGCGGACGCTGCCCCGGACATCCATCAAGAGGTCCTTCGGTGCCTCGCCCGCGGCGCAGGATGCCCGCTCGGCGAACCGGCCGGCCTCCCGGTCCTCGCCACACTGGATCGTCAGTTCGTCCGGGGTGGGCCGGT
Source organism: Candidatus Bipolaricaulota bacterium (assembly GCA_026390345.1). Lineage (GTDB taxonomy): Bacteria > Bipolaricaulota > Bipolaricaulia > UBA7950 > UBA9294 > JAPLGD01. The sequence goes on from JAPLGD010000033.1 coordinate 5,261, forward strand.
TCTGCTCCCCGACCTTCCCGACGAGCGCGCGGTGTTCGCCAATTTCGATGCGTGCGTCTCCTGACGCCACCGCCACGGCGCCCCCGGCCGGCTTCATGGCCGGGGACGCCCCTCCCTGCTCAACCACGCCTGGGGCCGCACCTGCACCAGCATTGACGTCGCTTCGACGAATGCTCATACTCGTCGCGGTCGGTCCCCGGATCACAACACGCGATCTCTAAAATGCAATTCGAAACTTGTTTTCGGCGATCCTTCGTGCTGTGCTCCCCGCCAACCAGCCGACGTCGGCTGATCCACCCGAGCGTTCTCGTGCGCAGAGACCGCTCACGTCGTGCGCGGAGCGCACTCACACAGGGAGGAGAAGCCATGGAGAGAAGGGCATCCGTCGAAGCAGAGTACGGCGAGCGCCTGGCCAGAGCGGATACGTGCGTCCGCGTCGACATTCCCTAGAAGCACTCGCGGTCGCGCCGCGCCCCTACGCAGAGCGTCGCAGGCAGACGTCCGAGACGATGTACGTGATGACGGCAAGTCCGAGGACGCCGCTAAGCGCGGCGACGGGCACCGGAGTCTCAAGCACACGGCCGTAGGCAATCGTCAGCCCCGCCACGCCGAGGATCGTGAGGATGAAGGCATTCCGGGCCGCCCTGTCGCGAATCGTTTGGGACCGCTCGTCTCGTCGAAGCGGCGCAACCCCGCCTCCACTCTCGACCACGTACCGTCCCGACCGCGACGCCACGAGGAAGAAGAGGAGCGCTACGACACTCGCCAGAACCGCCGCCCACCACGGGAGGCCCCCCGCGTAGAGCGCCGTACCGAGCACTGCGACGAGCGCTGTCCTCAAGACCACATATCGAACGTTCATGTCAGCTCTTCTCCCCCTTCGCCCTCACGAGCCAGAAGACGTCGTCCACCGATGCGCCAAACGCTCTGGCGAGCTCGAGGGCAAGCCGGATCGAGGGCTCATAGCCGCTCTTCTCGATGGCGTGGATCGTCTGCCGCGTGACTCCCACGGCCCGCGCAAGGTCTTCCTGGGTCCAGCCGCGATCCACGCGCATCGCGCGCAGTCTGTTCTCCAGAGGCACTTCGCCCTCCCGATGTCAAGAATGTTTTACACCCTACGAGCCAACGATCGGGATGTCAAGGAACCTTGACATCCGGCTGCAGCCCCGTCTACGTTCCAACGAGCTCAGGCACGGAAAGGACGACAACAGTCGGCCGCGCCGGGCGGATGAGAACGCAATAGACAGGTTGACGTCGGAACGGATCGACGAGGGAGAGACACCGCAGAGACGGTCGTGCCGCGAGCGAGAGAACAAGAACGCAGGCGCTGACGCGCTCCTCAGGACGCGGAATCGAGAGCGGGAGTCCTTGCCGAACGAGGCTCCCCGCGTATTCCTCCTGCATTCGCAAGCAGGGGCAGAACGTCCCTGCCTGCGAGGCGCTGCGGAGCTCTCGTTGGCAGCTACGCCAAGTGGAAGACTGCCTTCGCTCGGTCGAGCTGATCGACGGTGAAGACCGCCTGGTGTTTCCCAATCACCGCGTACAGCGACAGGACGTTGATTCCGTCAGCGGAGAGCCGAGCGAGGATGGACGCCAGCTCTCCGGGGTGGTTTGGGAGGTCGATCACGAGTGCCTCCCGCTCTTCGAACTCCACTCCCTTATCTTTCAGGACTCGACGCGCCTTCCCCGAATCGTCGGTGATGAGACCGACGACACCCTCTTCCAGAACCGTGAGCCCGGCGATTCCCTCGATGTTCACGTGTTCAGCGCCGAGCACCTCCGCGACGTCCACCAGCGCACCGGGACAGTTGCCGACCACGAAGGAAAACTCCTTCACTCCTCATCACCTCCTACGCCCCATCCTAGCACGAGCCCCACGTACCGGGAAAGCGGAAACACGCGATGTGCACACGGGGAAACCCCTTCGCTATACTCACCACCCTCGTCGGTGGGCAACGGAGGACGAGCCAATGCTGAGGTGGGACCCAAACACGTATGCGGTAGCGCTGATTCTTGTCTCAGTCGGGATTGCCGCAGGCGTCGCGCCGATTGCGTGGCAGAAGCGGCGGCTTCCCGGAGGCTGGGCGCTTTTCGTCCTCTCGCTGGCGACGTTCTGGTGGACGTTCTTGTACGGTCTCGAAATCGGAGCCCCCGGTCTGCACGCCAAGTTGTGGCTCGCCGGCCTTGAGTACATCGGGATCGCCTCGGTGCCGTTGGCCTGGTTCTGCTTCATCCTTCAGTACAGCTATCACGGGAAGTGGCTGACCGCGAAGCGCCTCTTCGCCCTAACCGTCATTCCCATCGCGACCTGTGCGCTTCTGTGGACCAACCAGTGGCACGGAGTCGTGCAGACCAGTGTCTCGCTGGACACGAGCGGGCCGTTCCCGGCGATCGCAAAGTCGTTCGGACCGTGGTTCTGGGTCTACTACGGCTACGTCGCCCTGCTCCTCCTCTCCGCGACGTACGTCCTCGTCCGAGGATTCCCGAGGGCCCTTCGACTGCACCGCCAACAGGCCGCAACGTTGCTTGTGGCCGTCTTCGCGCCGTGGATCGTCGACTTCTTGCACATTGCCCGCATCGATCCCATCCACCGTCTTGACCTGACGCCGATTGCGTTCTCGGCCTCAACCGTCGCCCTCGTCTGGGGACTCCGCCGCACCGGGCTCTTCGACCTCCTTCCGGTCGCCCGCGACTTGGCGATCCGCGAGATTGGCCAGGGGACGTTGTTCGTCAGTCGCGACCTCGCAATCCTCGACGCGAACCCGGCGGCGCAGAGGCTCCTCGGCGCCGATCGCCGCACGCTGGTTGGAAGCGCGTTGACCGAGGCTCTTCCCGCGCTCCGCGGCGCCGCGGGACTCACGAGTGAAAGCGTCGCCCCATTCCACGTCGAAGGGTCGACGCGTCCCGGCGAAGGCGAGGTCGACGTCGAAATCCACTGTTGGCCTCTTGCCGACTTCCGAAAGCGGAGGATCGGCTACGTGGTCACGCTTCTCGATGTCCGCGAGCGCAAGCAGATCGAACGGAAGCTCGGCGAGACCGGGCAGAGGATGGTCCGACTGCACGAGCATGCACTCCGGCTGGCTGGGCTGGAACGGGAATCCGACGTGTACGCGTTCGCAACAACGACGGCGGAGAGGGAGTTCCCTGCAGCGACGTGTGTCGTGTACACGGCGGAGGGGAACCAGCTTGAGACGGCTGCCGCAAGTATCCTCCACGTCCACGACTCGATCTCTCTCTCCGGCCCCCACGTCTGCGCCGCGGCGTATGCCGCGGGCACAACCATCCACTTCGACGGCCCCGACGACATTCCGCCGGGCTGTGCCGTTCCTCTCCCGTGGCGATCGGGAATCTGCGCTCCGATGCGCGGCGCCGGAGTTCTGGCCGTCCTCGCGATCGGCGAGCGTGCGTTCCAGGATGCAGACGTGAATTGGGTTCAGCTCTTCGCGCAGCACGTGCAAGAAGCCGTGCGGAGGATCCGCCTGCAAGAGGAGTTGCGCGAGCAAGCGCGTCGAGACGCCTTGACGGGCGCGTTCAACCGACACCACTTCCTTGAGGCCGTCTCCGCGGAGCTCGCCCGCGCGACGAGGCGCAACTACCCGCTCGCCTTCATCATGATCGACATTGACGAGTTCAAACAGGTCAACGACCGTTTGGGGCATCAGACCGGAGACCGCGTGCTGCAAGAGATCGGCCGCGTCCTGCTCGACAACGTCCGCTCGTACGACCTCGTCATCCGCTACGGCGGAGACGAATTCCTTCTCGTCGTGCCGGAGTCGTCGTCCCACGAGGAGAGCGCGGCTCTCCTGCGCCGGCTGCAGGCATCGTTGGCGGCCTGGAACGAGGAGGCATCCCCTCTGCCGATGCCCCTCACGTTTGCCACCGGCGTCGCCCACTGGCATCCGAGCGAAGGGCGAAACTGGGAGGACGTCGTCGAGGAAGCGGATCGAACCATGTATCTCGACAAGGCAACCCGGTAGTCGCGAGTGGAGTGAGGAGGAATCGATGGCGGTGGTGCGCATCACGGTGATCAAACGGGCCTTTCACAAGGAGTTGAGCGACCAATACATCCGCGCGGAGCGCTACCCGGAGGGCTTCGGACCCTGCTCGCTCTGGACGGAAGGTCAGACGTTCACCGTCGAAGGCTTCCCGAAGAAGCCGGACGATTTCCCGTGCGACTGGGCGTGGGCTGACATCCAGCGGGACGTCGCGATGGTAGCGTTCGGCGCTGACCTTCCGTGGATGAGGGAGAAGGGCAAGGCCGTCACCTGCTGTTCGGATGGGTTCCGCCCCGTCTCGTTCCTGGTCGAGCGAATCGAGGTGTAGGACCCGCAGCGGGTTGCCGGCGATCGTCAGGCGACACGGGAAGTCCAAGGATCGATCACCGTTCCTTCACAATTCGCTGGCATTCTCTTGTTTGTACGAGAGCAGAGAAAGAAGAAGAACTACCTCCAACGACAAGAGGCATTCTAGATAGGTGGGGCCCTTCCGAGGGCCCCACCGCCCTTTCCGGGGCGCGTTGAGCTCCATCGCCGGACGGCCGTAGAATACGGTCGTCGGGACGAGGGAGGAAATCGTGGCGTACTTCGCAATCGAGGAGCTTCCCGGGACGGAGATGCTTCCCGGAATCACACGACGGGCGGCGTGGCTCGACCACGTCATGCTGACGTTCTTCACCTTCGAACCGGGATCCATCGTTCCCGAACACCAACACCCCCACGAACAGATCACGATCGTCGTCCAAGGCGCCATGGAGTTCTCTCTGGAGGGAACAACGAAAGTCCTACGCGCCGGAGACGGTGCCTGCATCCCCCCCGGCGCCTTCCACAGCGCTCGAATCCTCTCCGAACCCACCGTGGCCTACGACGCGTGGAGTCCCCCGCGCGACGACTACAAGCGCTAGAACCTGACGAAAGCCAGTACTTCTATCCAGGACGCCGTCACCGCAGTCCCCTATTGACGTAGACTCCTTCGCCCGCTATAGTGGCCGAGCTATCAAGGGAGGAAACGCTATGCGACCTGGGAGGTGTCTTTGGCTCGTCTAGAGCCTCGATGGACTCCATCGGAGTCCTAGCCGTCGTCGCACGTTTCTCCGCTCATCTTCTACCGATCCCCCCGTTCGAGCGTTGGTGGCGACCTTTCTTCGACGTCGCGGTGTCTTACTAGAACCCACAGAGGAAAGGAAAGCCATGCAGACGATGTTTACGCTCGACCAGAAGGACCTGCCAAGACGTTGGTACAACGTACTCCCCGACCTTCCCACGCCGCTCGATGCCCCGCTTCACCCTGGGACGCGCGAGCCCATCGAACCCGAAGCGCTCCTGAGTCTCTTCGCACGCACGTGCGTCGAGCAGGAGGTGGCCACCGATCGCTGGATCGACATCCCGGACCCGGTCCTGGACGTCTACCGTCACTGGAGGCCGACGCCGCTCCTACGTGCCACCCGTCTTGAGCGCGCCCTGAACACACCGGCGCACATCTACCTGAAGTATGAAGGCGCAAGCCCGACGGGATCGCACAAGACGAACACCGCTGTGCCTCAGGCGTACTACAACAAGCTCGAAGGCACGAAGAACCTGACGACGGAGACCGGCGCAGGCCAATGGGGCAGCGCGTTGGCGTTCGCGTGCCAGACGTTCGGACTGGGATGCACGGTCTTCATGGTCAGGAGTTCCTACGACCAAAAACCGTACCGGAAGGCGATGATGTCGCTCTTCGGGGCGCGAGTGCACGCCTCGCCCTCGGCGGAGACGCAGGCGGGACGAGACGCCCTGGCCCGAAATCGCGAGACCCCCGGCTCTCTCGGCCTCGCTATCTCCGAAGCAGTGGAAGCGGCGCGTTCGGGCACTGGGACGAAGTACTCGCTCGGCAGCGTGCTCAACCACGTCCTCCTCCATCAGACCATCATCGGCCTTGAGGCCGAGCGCCAAATGGAGATGGCGGGAGAATCGCCCGATGTCGTGGTGGCCTGCGTCGGCGGTGGGTCGAACTTCGGCGGTCTTGTCCTTCCCCTCTACCGCGCTGCCCGCGAACGCGGTCGCACGACGCGATTCGTCGCCGTCGAGCCGGAGGCGTGTCCAAGCCTCACGCGCGGCGAATACCGCTACGACTTCGGTGATACTGCCAAGACGACGCCTCTCCTGCGGATGCACACGCTGGGGCACGACTTCGTCCCGCCGCCAATTCACGCCGGCGGACTCCGGTACCACGGCATGGCGCCCATCGTCAGTCGGCTTGTGGAGGACGGCGTCGTCGAGCCCGTCGCTTACGGGCAGCTGGACGTCTTCGCGAGCGCGGTCCTCTTCGCGAGGACCGAAGGAATCATTCCGGCGCCGGAAACGGCGCACGCGGTGCACGCTGCCGTACAGATCGCACGCGAGTGCGCGGCGACGGGCGACCGAAAGACGATTCTCATCGGATTCTCGGGCCACGGTCACTTCGATATGAGCGCCTATTCGGCGTACCTCGCCGGGGAGTTGGCGCGCGCCGAACCGGCGGATCGAGTCTACGTCCGCGCGGCGGCCGCTGCCGCCACGCGCCTCTACTGCTAGCCACCTTACGCGGAGCCTTGTGGAGGGACCGGCCTGCGGGCCGGTCCCCCGCTTTCTCGCGGACGGACTTGCCCAACCGAACCCGTTCCGCGGAGATCCAATCCAGGCGAGGTGGTTTGAGATGAGACAACGTCGACGCACGTGGCCGAAGCCGTCGGAAGACTGGTTGGCCGTCCTCATCGGGCTCGCGGTGGTCCTCGCCGTCGCCCTCGGCGGTCTCGCCAAGGTCCCGTGGCCTCTGTTCGGGTGGTTCAAGTAGGAGGCCCATGACGACAACTCGACGGTTTCCCACGGGCCTTCTCGTCGGTCTAGCGCTCGTAGTTGTACTCACGATGCTCGTCGCGGAGTTCGACACGGCGATCTCGAAGGCGTTCGCAGGTCGCGGCGTGGCACAGAATCCGTTGGAGTACCCGCTCGTCGCCGTGGCCCTCGGACTCGTGGCCAACGCGCTCCTGCGAGGAACGAAGACCCACGCGTTCGTCAGGCCTGGGATCCGCACCGAGCTATTCCTTAAGGTCGGTCTCGTCCTGATGGCGGCCGGACTCAACATCACCGTCATCATGAAGCAGGGAGCCGGCGGCCTTCTCCAGGCGCTCATCCTTGTGACGGCGGTCTTCCTCTTCACGTGGTGGCTCGCGACGCGGTTCGGCCTACCGCCTCAGCTCAAGGCCGTCATGGCTTGTGCGATCTCGATCTGTGGGGTGTCCGCGGCCATTGCGGCAGCGGGCGCCGTCATGGCGAAGAAGAAGGAGGTCACGTACGTCACGGCCCTCGTCATCGTGACCGCGCTGCCGCTGATGGTGCTCATGCCGTGGATGGCCCACGCCCTCGGCCTCTCCGAGACCGTGGCCGGCGCGTGGTTCGGGGGCAACATCGACACGACGGCCGCCGTCGTCGGAGCCGGGACGATCTACGGGGAGACCGCGCAGCAGGTTGCGTCCGTCGTCAAGATGGCGCAGAACGCGCTCATCGGCGTGGTCGCGTTTCTCCTCGCGACCTACTTCGTCGTCCGGATCGAGCGCAAACCGGACGAGCGGCCAAGCGCGGCCGTCATCTGGCACAGGTTTCCGAAGTTCATCCTGGGTTTCCTCCTCGTCTCCGTCCTCGCGTCGACCGGGGTCCTGACTGGGAACACGGTCACCGTCCTGAAGGCGCTATCCAAGTGGGCATTCGCTGCGGCGTTCATCTGCATCGGCCTGGAGTTGTCGATTCGCGAGCTCAGCGCCATGGGCTGGCGCCCGACGACGGTCTACTTGGTCTCCACGGTCTTCAACACCGCTCTCGCCCTCGGTGCCGCGTCGGTCATCTTCGGTGTGCTGGGGCTCTAGGCGCACGGATTTCTGGGCGGACCCCTTGCGGCCGGCGTAGAATCGTGATGAGGTGACGGTGTGACGCTGCTGTCGGCGCTCTTGCTGGTGTTCCTGGTGATGGACCCTCTGGGGAACATCCCCCTCTTCCTCGTGCTGCTCGAGAACGTCGATCCGAAGCGAAGACGCATCATCCTTGTGCGTGAGTCGCTGTTCGCCCTCGGGTTCCTCCTCCTCTTCCTCTACCTCGGCCGCTACGTCCTCGGGATGCTCGGGATCTCCCAGGAGGCGCTCGGGATCGCCGGAGGCGTCGTCCTCTTCCTCATCGCGCTGCGGATGATCTTCCCGCAGCCCGGCGGCATGTTCGGTCCGACGCCCCGGGGAGAGCCGTTCATCGTCCCGATCGCCGTCCCCCTCATCGCCGGCCCTTCCGCCCTCGCGACGGTCATGCTTCTCGCGACAAAAGAGCCGGGACGCCTGGGGACGTGGGCGCTCGCCGTCCTCGGCGCGTGGTGCGCGTCGACGTTCCTCCTCGTCTCCGCCGAGAGCCTTCGACGGGTGCTGCGGCCCCGAGGCCTCGTGGCCATCGAACGGCTGATGGGAATGATCCTGATGACCGTCGCGGTCGAGATGCTCCTCTCGGGAATCCGGGAGTTCCTCGGGGCGTGAGTCGACATCCCGGCGGCAGGACGGACGTCGAGCTCTTGTGGGTTCCCCCTCTATCCGGTAGGTTAGGTCCATGCACACGCTTGGCGGCCTTGCCCTCGTGTTCCTCTACGAAATCGGAACCGCCCTCGTGCTTCCTACGCCCAGCGAGCTGCCCATCATCGGCCGCACCTGGCTTCCGATAGGATGGGTGTTCGTCGTCGCGGTCGCCGGGAAGATCCTCGGTTCTTACTTGGTCTTCTTCCTTGGGGATCGAATGAAGGAGACGGCCCGTTTCCGCCGGCTGGCCGACCGCTACGCTTGGATCCGCGCCCTGCTGTCCTGGAGCGAGCGCTTCGTGCGCCGCTACGGCGTCGTCGCCGTGTTCGTCCTCCTCTCCATCCCGGGATTCCCGGACACCGTCTCTCTCTACATCTTCGCCCTCGTCGGCCGGAGGCCCGTCCTCTTCGCGGTCGCCGCAGGCTTGGGCACCGCGGTTCGAATGGGCCTTGTCCTCGCCGGAGTACTCGGCTTCCAGCACGCCACAGCCTAGTCCTCGACGTTCTTGAGCAGGGACGCGACCGCGTCGGCACCGAAGCACCCCCCGTGCGCCGTGTGGAATCGCTCGACACCCCGAGTGAGGAGGAGGCGCAGGCTGGCTTCCCACGCGACGGCGTCCTCGAGGAAGAACGGAGCGGTCGGCCGTCGGAGACCGATGGACCGCCCCATGAGCAGATCTCCCACGACCGCATCGTGACCCACCTGTACGGAAAGACACCCACGGGTGTGCCCGGCCGTAGGAACAAGGGATCCCGTGGTCCCGTACGGCTCCAGACTGATCTCGTGGTCGACGATCAGCTCGGGTTCCACGCGGGGCGGGCGCGGGCCGTGCCGAAGGACGGGAGCGATGACCCGGCCGAGACACGTCCGAGGGCGCAGTGCCGCATTCAACCCCGCGCGCAGCGGCGCCGCGGTGTCTCGATGACACGCGACGGGAGCTCTCGTCGCACAGCAGATCCACGGAAGACCGCCGGTGTGGTCGACGTGGGAGCGGACCGGAAGCGCGCCTCGTGGAGGTCTGGCCGACTCGGTAGAATCCCGGCCATGCACTGGCTGTTCACTCCAGCGGCGGGGATCCTCTTCTCGGCGACCGCCCTCGCGCTCGTCGCGGCCGGCTTGATGTGGAATCGCAGATCCGTGCCTGGAGGAATCCTCCTCTTTCTTCTCATGCTCGGAGTGGCCGAGTACACATTGGTATCCGGTCTTGAGGCAGCGTCGGCCACGCTCTTCTGGAAGAACGTCTGGGCAAAGCTCGAGTACGTCGGATCGGGGGCGGTGTCGACACTCTTGCTCCTGTTCGCCGTGAAGTACACGGGGCACGAACGCTGGCTTCGAGGTGGGCGCCGCTATGCGGTGTGGATCATCCCGGTCGCGAACGTCGCCGCCGTATCGACGAACGAGCTTCACCACTGGATATGGACAGGCTTCCTGCCCGGCGCTCCCGGCACGAACGCGCTCGTCTACCTCCACGGACCCGGGTTCTACCTGGCCGTCAGCGCACTGTACGCATACCTCGGAATCGCGTGCTTCCTCCTCGTCGGCGCCGCCGTCCGGCCGGTCGTAATCCGTCGGCGCCAGTCGGTCACGGTCTTGCTCGGCACACTCTTCCCCCTTGCGGCGGGCGTCCTCTACATCCTCGGCATCACGCCGCTCGCGGGGCTTGACTTGGTTCCGATCGCCTGCTTCTTCTCGGCCGGCATTCTGATTGCCAGCGTCGGAGCGTTCCGGGTTTTCGACCTCGTGCCGATTGCACGGGATGCCCTCGTCGAGGAGATGTCCGATGCTGTCCTCGTCGTGGACGCGGGACGCCGCCTCGCCGACCTCAATCCCGCCGCCAGGCGACTTCTCGGCCTGGATTCCACCGCCGTCGGGCGGCGCGCCGCCGACGTGGTCGCCGCGTGGCGTGAGATCGAGAGCCGCTGCTGCGGAGAACAGGGAGGGCACGCCGAGTTGGCGCTCGGGACCCAACCTCCTCTCTTCGCCGACGTCCGTGCCTCTCCCCTTCTTGGCCGAGACCGTCGCGCCTCCGGCTTCCTCATCGTATTGCGCGATATCACCGCACGACACGCCGCCGAGATGGAGGTACAGGACGCCAATCGGCGGCTCGAGCTGCACGTCGAGCGGATCGAGGCGCTGCAGACGGAGCTGAGAGAGCAGGCAATCCGTGACGCACTGACGGGGTTGTTCAATCGCCGCTACCTCGACGAGACGCTCCCCCGCGACATCGAGCGAGCGTCGTACGACCACAGTGCGTTCTCCGCGGTCATGCTGGACATCGATCACTTCAAGCAGGTCAACGACCGGTACGGACACGAGGAAGGCGATCGGATGCTTGAGATCCTCGGTCGGCTTCTGCGCGAGCGAACGCGGCCCGGCGACATTGCGTGTCGCTATGGTGGGGAGGAGTTCGTCGTGATCTTGGTCCAGACCCCGCTCGACGTCGCGAGGGCTCGCGCGGAGGACCTCTTGGCGGCGTTCCGGGAGCTCTCCGGAAAGCGGGGCCACCCCGTCACCCTCTCAGCCGGCGTCGCGGCGTTCCCGACGCACGGTCAAACACAGGACGACCTCCTGCGCGCCACGGATGAAGCGCTCTACGCAGCGAAGCTCGCCGGCCGGAACTGCGTCCGCGTACCAACCTAGCGGCCGACGAAAGCCGCGCGGTAACTTCGCCAAGCTATCGGTGGATGAGGCGCCCAAGAGGCGGCACTTCGATCTCGATCGCGCCCTCCGGGCAGAGCTCCTGACAGCAGTAGCAGCGTATGCACCGATCGTAGTGATGAACGGGCGGAGATCCACTCGTCTTGAACTCGACGGCCTTGGGAGTCACCGGGCAGACGCGAACGCAGGTGCCACACTGTGTGCACGCTTCCGGACGGATCACGGGACGCGGTACGATGAGGCGTCGAGCGATCCGGCTGACGTGTCCCGGCCGTCCGGCCGTTGCGCGAGGGCTCCGATTCACGTCGAAGTCGGGGACAACGAACGAAGCGATCGGGTCGCCGACGATGTCGATTGCCTTGGCGCTGCCGAGGCCGAACGCCTCGCCGTAGGCAATCGGCGGAACGAGCCGGGGATCGAGGTCAATCAAGCGACAAATCGTTGCGTCGAGAGCCACGGGATCGTTGGACAGGAGGATCGTGTTCATCGGACGCGGCCGTCCGTTCTGGGGCCCGTTCCCCTCCATGGCCACAATCCCATCGACGACGAAAAGGCGCGGCCGAAGCAGGAGGTTCAGGTCGACCAACATCTGCGAGAACAGGTCGGCATTGGGAAGACGGGCGTGGAATTCCGCCTTGAGGGCGCCAGGGATGCAGCCGAACTGATTCTTGATCGCGCCGGTAATCCGTGTCAGCCCGTGTGTCTTGAGCTTCGCGATCGACACGAGACCGTCCGCGTCGAGTACCCCGTGCGCGATGGTGAACTGCTTGATCAGGTGGCCGTCCGGGAACGACACCGTCTCTCCGGAGCCGAAATCCGCGGCAGGAATGGCCAATTCACTCGCCGCTCGAGCGATCCCTGCCCGTCCCGCCACGCCCTCGGTTCGCCCGAAGCCCGGGGAATCCCCGTACAACAGCCGAGCGCCCGCACTGCTCAGCGCCTGCGCCACGGCGCGGAAGACACTCGGGTGGGTCGTCACCGCCCGCTCCGCCTCGCGACCCACCAGAAGGTTCGGCTTGAGAACGATCGACTCCCCAGGGCGAACGAACCGCTCAACGCCGCCGAGCAGGATCAGTCCACGCCGTACCGCGGTGTCGACTTCCTCGTCTTGATACGAGTTGCAGCGAACCAAGGCCACCGTGCTCATTCGCGCTCCCGGCACCGACACCCGTCTCCGACGTCGCCGCACGCTGGTCCCGCCTGGCTCTCGAACTCGATCGTCGAGTGGAGAACGCCGAACTGCTTGAGCCCTTCCTTCACCTGTCGACGGAGGGTAGCTACATTAGCGTACGAGTCCGCGTTCGCAATCACGGCGTGCGTCGTGAGCACGTGATTCAGACCGTCTTGCGACCAGATGTGGGTGTGATGGACGTCACAGATGCCAGGGATCGCGCGGATTGCGTCCTCGACCTCGGCGACCTTCAGCGTCTCCGGAACCCCCTGCAGAAGAATGACGAACGTCTCTCTCACCCTCTTGCCAACGTTCCACAGGACGAAGAGGGTAATGAGGATTGCGAGAACTGGATCGAGAACCGGCACCGACCAGAAGAGCATCACGAGGCCGACCACAAGAACGGCGATCCACCCAAGGACGTCCTCGATGAAGTGCCACGTCACGACCCGCTCGTTCAGACTCTTCCCACCCCGCATCCGAAGAGCCGAGAAGCCGTTGACCGCGATCCCGATCCCCGCGAGAAGAAGCATGCCGCGCGCGTTCGCCGCCTGCGGCGCGAAGAGGCGCGGGACGGACTGGAAGAGCACGACGGTCCCTCCCGCGAGAAGCACGCCGCTCATCGTCAACGCCCCGAGAAGAGAGAAACGCCGGTACCCGAACGTGTAGACCTCGTCTCCGGCCCGCTTGGAGATTCGGACGAAACGCCAGGACAGGGCAAGGGCTACGCAGTCGCCGAAGTCATGCAGGGCGTCGGATAGAACCGCGACGCTATTCGTCCACAGCCCGCCGACGAGTTCGAGGATCGCAAAGCAGAAGTTGAGGACGAAGGCCACAACGATCCTCGCTCCGCTCTCGTCACCCTCGCCCACGTGGTCGTGTCCAAGATGAGCCACCGAGGACCTCCTGGGTTCGACGCCTTGACCCCAAGCCTCCTGAACCGTCGCCGAGGATGATAGAGAAGAAGCGGGCTCGCCGCCACAGGAGGCTTCGCATCCTGGGCGGCGAGCCCGCGCATCGCTTCGGTCTCTCGATCACGACTCCTCTGTCAAGTACTGAAGAAACGCGTTGAACGTCTGCTCCAACCGCTTGATATCCAGCGAGTAGTAGCGGCTTTGCGCCTCCCGGCGAACGGTGACCAGATCCTGCTGTCGGAGCACTTGAAGATGTCGTGAGACTGTGGGCCCTGCAAGCTCGAGGGCCGCTGTGAGCTCGTCCACCGACATCTCGCCGTTCTGGCTCAGCAACTTCAGAATGGTCGTCCGTGATCGACTCGATAGCGACTTAAAGATTGCAGCGTGCGGATCTACCATTCCGTACCTCCTATCGATCACGTGATCTCAATGACGGCCTATTGACAAGACCACGAGGAGTAGTATAATGCTTCTTGCGCATCTAGACAAATGCGCACATAGCACGTCACCATGAGGAGGTGGCAACCATGGCAGCGACCAAGAAGCCGGAGAAGAAGCCAATGAAGTCGGCGAAGCCCGCTCCGAAGAAGTCTAAGTAGTTGGTTCGAGAAGACAGCAGCCTCCAGCAAGCCCACCAGGATGGAGAGGCTGCTGTCGTCTTTGTCGTTTCAGCTAGTCCGCGCCGCGGCCGGCGCATCGAGTGCGCCCGTGCCTGGCGGCTCAACCTTCCCCTTCAATAGACTCCAGCCCGTATGCTATGCTACGGGTGGCAGAGGGCCGGCCCAACCATCGGAGGGAGTACGCCGTGAATGGGATCGAAAGGATCGGACTGGCGCTGGGATCAGGCGGCGCGCGCGGAGCGGCGCACACCGGAGTCCTGAAAGTCCTTCAACGCGAGGGGATCCCGATCTCTGTCGTTGCCGGCTCCAGCATCGGATCCCTGGTCGGCGCCGCGTTCGCCGCTGGCGTCCCGATCGAGGACGTCGAGCAAGAGTGGTTGGCCACGGACGTCCAAAGAAGGCTCCTGCTCAGTTTCCTTCCAACGTTTCCCCGCGCTGGGCTAAGCTCCGGCGCGGAGCTCAAGCGGATGCTCACAGCGCTCCTCGGGGACATCGAGATCCAGGACCTGCCGATCCCATACGCAGCCGTGGCGTGCGATATCGATACCGGGGACACGGTCGTGCTTCGCGAGGGCTCCCTCGTCGACGCGGTTCGTGCCTCGACCGCGATTCCCGGCCTGCTCCGCCCTGTGAGACGGGGTGACCGTTTCCTTGTCGACGGTGGATTGGTGGACCCCGTGCCCGTGGGCGCTTGCCGAACCCTCGGCGCCGACGTCGTGATCGCCGTCGACATCGCGCCGCGCCCAGTTCCGACGACGTCACGCGGTCGCGGCGTCTGGGAGCGCATCGGAGACAGCCTCCACGACGGCCTGGCTCATCGCGCGTGGGTGCCGAGCAGCCTGACCGAGCTCCTCGAGCACGGAGTCCGAGAGACCCCGGAGCGGCCACTCCCAGGTCTGTACAGCATTCTCAACCAGTCCATCTCCATCATGGGCCAGGAGATCCTTCGTCAGAAGATGCTTCTCGACCCACCGGACGTCGTGATCCGTCCTGAGCTGACGCTGACCATCATGAGCTACCTGCGAGCCAAGGACGGGATCGAGGCCGGGGAACGAGCGGCGGAGCTCGCGATGCCCGAGCTGCGACAGATCCTTGCCGATCGAACCGGAAGAGGAGGCGTTGCGTAGCCATGCGGGACGCGCGTAGGTCCTTCGGGGTGCCACGAAACGAAAGTGTCTTGGCGAAGCGGAGCCGGATGTTCCTCGGAATCGCCCTCGTCGTGGGGGTGTGGATTGCCGGCGGCGCTGTGGTTCTCGCGGAAGACCCCGATGTGGTGGTCTTCTACCGGGAAGGTTGTCATGACTGCGCCCGAATGGATGAGGTCTTGCAGCCGCTGGAGCAAGAGCACCCCGACCTCGTCGTTCTCCGCCTCGAGGAGACGGCGAACCTCGACCTCCTGTGGGCCCTCTCGTCGACGTACGGAGTCCTGCCGACTGCATTCCCGGTCATCTTCGTGGGAGATCAGGCCATCGTCGGCGTCGGCCGCGAGAAGGAACTCCAGCTTCGAACCGCGGTCGATGCCTGTATCGCGAGCGGGTGCGTGTCGCCTCTCGCCCTGCTTGCGGAGTCCAAAGTCCCGTGGATGCTGATTCTGCTGGTTGCTGTCGCAGCCGTCGTACTCCTCGTCCTCGTGCTCTGAAGCATCGCCCGACGCGTAAGGGTTCGCCGCTTCGCGTCGTGCCCTGAACACAATTCCGAACGACGCATTCCGACCATTCCAACGGACTGACCGCACAATCGACACCCTGTCCGACGCATCGAACCTGCTATGTCGGCTGAACCCGGAGCACCGTGCGGATGAGCGGGACCTGCTGCACACACTCAAGCCGTCGAGTACGACGCGCTCGTCATCGACGCCCTCGCCGAGGACGGAGATCCGCTGACCCAAGCAGAGGCTGCATCGCTTCAGAAGAGGCCGCCGGGAGCGCACCGTCTTGTGCTCGCGTACCTCTCCATCGGTGAGGCCGAGGACGACCGGTCCTACTGGACAGCTGAGTGGGCCACTCGTCCGCCGGAGTGGTTGCTGGAAGAGAACCCCGACTGGCCGGGTAGTCACCTTGTGCTGTACTGGCACCCGGAATGGCAGCGCATCGTGCTCGACGCGCTGACGGCGATCCTCGCCGCGGGGTTCAATGGGGTCTACCTGGACTGTGTCGACGCGTACGAATCGTTCGGGAATCCCTGACGGCGCTTCGCTACTGCTTCATCCGGCGATAGATCTTCCACAGCAGAAACACGACAAAGACCAGGAGCGCGGCGAGGAAGATGATGTTGAAGATAGCGCCGCCACGACTGACAACCTGAGTCGAATCCACAGACCTCCCCTTCCACCTCACGACGAGGCTTGTGCCAGGCGAGTCACCGCATCCAGAGCAACCCCGATCTCCCGATCGACCGCATCGCGGATGAGGTCTCGATGCGGATCGTGCTGGCCGGCCGAGGCGGAGCGTGCGTCCCCGTCGATGGCGAGGATCGACCCCGCTCGAACCCGGCGCAAGAGCGCGACGATGTACAGAGCCGCGCACTCCATCTCGACGCAGATCGCGCCGGACGCCGCGTAGGCGTCGAGGCCAAGGTCGAGGACTCCACGGTAGAACGCGTCGACCGACACACCCACGCCTCGGTGGACCCCTCCACCGACAGCCTGAGCCGCCGCCCACCAGGCCGCCGACACGTCCGGAGCGGCGACGGCGGGGACCTCCAACGGGACGAGCTGACGCGACGCGCCCTCGCCGCGCACCGCAGCAAACGGCACGACGAGGTCCCCGGCGCGAACCTCATCGCAGAGGGATCCCGCTGTCCCGACGCGGATCAGCGTCTTCACGCCAGCGCGGATCGCCTCTTCATAGGCGATCGCGGCTCCCGCGGCACCGACTCCGGCCGACGTGACCCCGACCGGGACTCCTCGGTAGCTGCCGCGGAAGCTGTGGTACTCTCGGTTCGCTGCGACGCGATCCGCGCCTTCGAGCCGCTCGGCGATCCGCTCGGCCCGCTTCGGATCGCCAGGAAACAGAACGATCTCCGGCAGATCACCGGGGTCGATCAGGAGGTGCGGACACGCCTTTGGCACGGGAACTCCACTCCTTCCTTGCGGCGCTCTATTCTATCGACCCGATCGGGAGGCGTGAAGACGCCGCCGCCTCCCCAAGCAACCTATAATGATGGCATAGCTCGTCCGTGCTCGGAAAAGGAGAACCCCATGTCTCAAGGCGACGTATGCCACATGGAGTACTCGACGACTGACCTGCGGGCGTCGAGGACGTTCTACTCGACAGTCTTCGGGTGGAGTTTCCAGGACACCCCGGGAATGGAGGACTACGCGCTGTTCTCCACTCCGGGAGGCCAGCAAGGTGGGTTCAGCGGAGGGCGAAACGCCGAGCCCCCAACCGACAAGGGGCCGATCGCC
Source organism: Candidatus Bipolaricaulota bacterium (assembly GCA_026390345.1). Taxonomy (GTDB): domain Bacteria; phylum Bipolaricaulota; class Bipolaricaulia; order UBA7950; family UBA9294; genus JAPLGD01. The sequence goes on from JAPLGD010000033.1 coordinate 22,590, forward strand.
CACATCGAGGTGAGCGACATCGGCGCAACGCTAGTCAGGATCAACAAGGCAGGCGGCCGGACACTCACGCCGAAGACGAAGATCTCCGGCCCATTCGGCTTCTACGCTCTCTTCCTTGACAACGTCGGAAACCGGCTCGGGCTGTGGAGCCCCACGTAGGCCATGATCGACCAGGAGGAGTTGCGTCGCCGCGAGTACGTCGGACGTGTAAACCGCGTCATGGACTACATCCGCGCGAACCTCACCGGCGACCTTCGCCTCGAGACCCTGGCGCGTGTCGCGAGCTTCTCGCCGTTCCACTTCCATCGCGTGTTCAAGGCGGTCGTCGGGGAGACGCTCAATGGCTTCATCCGCCGCGTTCGGGTCAGCACCGCCGCGATGCGGCTGCTCTCCAACCCCGCGCTCTCGATCACCGACGTCGCTGTCGGGTGTGGGTACTCGTCCTCTTCGGCGCTTGCGCGGGAGTTTCGGAACGCCTTTGGCACGACGACGATGAAGTTCAATGTCGAAGTGAAGCAGATGCCGGAGTGGAACGTCATCTACGCGCGGCACGTCGGCGCGTACAACAAGATCGGCGAGGCATTCGATCGCGTGTTCAAGTGGGCCGGGCCCCGCGGGCTCGTGCGGTTCCCGGAGACGAAGTCCTTGGCGATCTACCATGACAGCCCCGAGGTGACCGATCCGTCGAAGCTGCGGTCGGACGCGTGCCTGACCGTGCCCCCGGGAACGAAGGTCGACGGCGAGATTGGAACCACGAAGGTCCCCGGGGGCCTCTTCGCCGTCGCCCACGTCGAGATCGACGTGACCCAGTTTGGGGAGGCGTGGGACAAGCTTCTCGGTGAGTGGATGCCGAAGAGCGGCTACCAGCCCGACGACCGCATGTGCTACGAACTCTACCTGAACGACCCGGACACCCACCCCGAGAAGAAGTGGCTTGTCGACATCTGCGAGCCGATCCGCCCTCTGTAGATCCAGGACTCGCTTCGCGGGATTGCGCCCCGGCTGGCCCGGGGCGTTTCTCTTGATTCGGTCCTCAGGGTCGCTGACGATAGACGAGGGTGAGGTCCTATGCGCTACCGCTCGTTCGGACGGCTCGACTGGCAACCCTCGGCGCTCGGTTTCGGGACGATGCGGCTCCCGACGATCGGCGACGACCACGGCAGGATTGACGAAGAGCTGGCCACGCGAATGATCCGCACGGCCGTCGACCAAGGCGTCAACTACGTCGACACGGCCTGGCCGTACCACAACGAGCAATCGGAGCGGTTCCTCGGACGTTGCCTACACGACGGATACCGCGAACGCGTCCACGTGGCAACCAAGATGCCGTCCTGGCTCGTTGAGAGGGCGGAGGACTTCGACCGCTTCCTCGACGAGCAGCGGCTCCGCCTCGAGACCGAGACGATCGACTTCTACTTGCTTCATGGACTGAACCGCGGGCATTGGCCGAGGCTGCGCGACCTCGGAGTTCTCGACTGGGCGAAGCGGGCGCAGCACGAGGGACGAATCGGCGCCGTCGGCTTCTCCTTCCACGACAACCTCGCCACGTTCCGCGAGATCGTCGACGCCTACGACTGGGGCTTTTGCCAGATCCAGTACAACTATGTAGACGTCGAATTCCAGGCGGGGCGCGAAGGGCTTCGTTACGCGGCGGAGCGCGGCCTTGGCGTCGTCGTCATGGAGCCCCTGCGCGGGGGCTCGCTCACGCGCCCCGCGCCGCGTGAAGTGGCGGCACTCTGGAAGTCGGCGTCGACGAAGCGATCGCAAGCCGATTGGGCTCTCCAGTGGGTCTGGAACGACCCGAACGTCTCGCTCCTCCTCTCCGGCATGTCGGCGATGAGTCACGTCGAGGAGAACCTCCGGAGCGCAGAACACTCGAGCGTCGGATCGCTCCGCGACGATGAACTGCGACTCGTCGATCGCGTCCGCGACGCGTACCATGCCCTGGCCCCGATCCCGTGCACGAACTGCCGCTACTGCCAGCCGTGCCCGCAGGGCGTGGCCATCCCGCGAGTGTTCTCCTTCTACAACGACGCCACGGCCTACGGCGACCTCTCCCGGTTGAGCGCCCAGTACGCCAACGACAGGTTCATGAAGCCCGAGAACCGTGCTGATCGCTGCGTCGCTTGCGGGACCTGTGAATCTGCGTGTCCGCAAGGAATCGGGATCATGGAGTGGCTCAAGAAGGCGCACGAGGCCTTGATGCCGCAAGTGCGACCCGGAGCCGGCCGTTCGAGCTAGCGAGGCGAGGCGGCCCGGCGGTGCCCATGGGACTTCGCTTCCCGAGCCGAGGCCCGCTATACTCGCCGTCCCAAGCGTCTTGCGCCTCCAACGGGAGGCCGAAGGAGGATTCATCCGCTACTACAAGGAGACCGAGCGAGCCATACGGGGTCCCCGAAAGAACCCTCCGCCCAAGCCTGCCCAGGAGGCGGAGAAGACGGTCGAAGAGGAACTGCTGGCTCACCTCGCACCCCTCATCGAGGACCACTTCCTGACCGACGTCGTACGCCCGATCAAGAGCGGCAAGGAGGCAGTCGTGTACTGCTGCCGTGCCGACGCGTCGCTCGGTCGAGACCTCGTGGCGGCCAAGGTCTACCGTCCGCTCGAGACGCGCAGTTTCAAGCGTGACGCGGTGTACCAGCAGGGTCGGGAGCGCGGGAGTCGCCCCGACGCGCGAGTGCTCCGAGCCCTTGGAAAGAAGACACAGCACGGCCAAGCCCACAAGTTCAGTGCGTGGATCGCCCACGAGATGAAGACGCTGGAGATCCTCCACGCGGCCGGCGCCGACGTCCCGGAGCCGATCGAGCGGAATGGCCCTGTCATTCTGATGGAGTACTTCGGGGACATCGACAACCCGGCGCCCGTGCTCCTCGGCGTGGATCTAGACCCGGGTGAAGCCGCCCCCCTCTACGCCGGAATCCTGCGCAATGTGGAGCTGTTCCTCGTCCATCATCGGGTCCACGCCGATCTCTCGGCGTACAACATGCTCTACTGGAACGGGGCCGTCACGATCATCGACTTCCCGCAGTCGGTCGACCCGCGCTACAACGACGACGCGTTCGATTTGTTGGTCCGTGATCTGCGGACGGTGAACGGCTTCTTCGCGGCCGCGGGAGCGGACATCGTCGACCCAACCGAGCACGCGCTTCGGCTCTGGCGCACCCACGTCGATCCGCGGCGTTAGAAGGCTCCCGAACGAGCCGCGTTAGCCGCGATCGGGGAGGTTGAGGTTCTTGCGAACCTCCCGCTCGACGACCGATAGCGGCAGGAGGCCACGCCCGAGCACAAGATCGTGAAAGGCCGCGAGATCGAACGACTCCCCGCTCGCGCGAAGCGCCGCGTCGCGGAGAGCTCGGAGCCGAACGCTTCCGACAACGCTCGCCGTCGCCCGCCCGGGCGAGCTGATGCACGCCTTGACGGCAATCCGCGCGGAACCCTCTTCGTCGCCGGTCGTATCGACGTAGTAGTCGAGCGCGCGCTCAAAGCTCCAGCCGAGAGCGTGGATCCCGGTATCGACGACGGCTAGAGCGGCCTCGCGCAGTTGACTGCGCAATCGTCCGAGGTCGGCAAGCGGGTCACCATCGTAGAGTCCCGCCTCCGCCGCCACGTCGAGGGCGTAGGCCGCCCAGCCCTCCTCGAACGCCGGGAATCCGCCCCAGGCGCGGATGGCAGGCAACGGAAGCTCGCGGGCGGTCGCTCGTTGAAGATGCCGGCCCGGCACGGTCTCTCGGTGCACGAAGGCGGCGATGTCCGATACGAGCCACGCCGCTTCCGGATCCACAACCAGGAGTGCCGGTCGCGATCCGTCGTAGGGTGCCGGCACGTAGCCGCGAGGCCCCTCCCCGACCAGGATCGAGACCTCCGCCTTCGGCAGCCGTCCCGCGAATCGGGGGCCGAACGTCTCCGCCCGCTCGAGGATGGCTCGGCAGGCGGCCGCAACATCGTCAACCGAGGGAGCTCCGCCGTCCCACTCGACCGCGCTCGCGGCGCCTGCCAGGTCACGACCACTCGGAGTCTTCGATTCCTCTTCGACGGCGTCGATCTCCTTCGCGATCCGGTCGACCGCGTCCTGCCCCATGGCGTGGATGGTCTCCGGGCCGAGCTCGCTGTCGGTGTAGTGACGAAGGAGTCCTTCATAGATCGGACCGCCTCCTTCGTGTTGGCGAATGCCGACGTTGGTCGACGACGCCTCGGCGACCGCGGCAACGATCGCCCCATACAACGCCTCGTACGCCGGGATGACTTCCCGTTCCAGCGCACGCTTCGCCTCCGTCAGGTAGGCGACACGTTTCTCGACGCCGAGCGCTCGCATCGTGAGCAGCTTCTCTCGCAGAGCAACGAAGTACACGTTGTGTCCTGCGACGATTCGGTCGGGGAGGTACTCCGAGCGCGACCACATCTCGGTGATCTTGAGCGGCTCGACTTGTCGGAGCACCTCGTCGAGCGCGGCGGTGGGGGGCAGGCGGTGTCGAACGCGCAGGCCAACGATCCGGTCGCGAAGCTGGAGCAGCTGGTCGTCCGCTTGGTGCAGGCAGGCGACGTAGTCAACGACGTCCTCCTCGTTGACCAGCCGCCACACGGAGATGAGTCGAGAGTAGAGCCGCATGTGGGGCGAATCGTCGCTCGCCGAGACCGGGTACAGAGAGATCGCCGGCGCCTCGCACGTCGTGAGATCCTTCCAGAAAGCCTCGCAGGCATCGTACGTGAGGCGCTCGTCGGGAGGCAGAGACTCGCGGTTGTACGTGTGCAGGCGGCGGTAGATCTCACGCTCGATCGCCAGCGTCGTGCGGACGTACGCGTTCGAGTAGTCGTCGAGGCGGTCGTCGCGAACTCCGAACTTCTCCGCAAGTCCGAGATCGGTCACGGTCTGCGGGTGCCGAAGGAGGTAGATTCGGTACGCTTCGTCCGCGAACTCCGCGAACGTCTTCCCGTCCAGCCTCGCCCGCGCTTCCCGGAGGGTTGGAGGGGTCCACGACGGCTCGAGGATTTCCTCCCGAGAGCAGAAGCGAAGGGACAGAACGATCGCTACGGCTGCGATGAGCACGGCCGCGCCAGCCAGAAGCCACAACCACTTTCGGGATTGACGCGTCCTCATCTCTTTCTTCCCGCCTCCGACGTCCACGACCCTAGAGGGGGCCCAGGACGAGTGCGGGACACTCTACGTTATCGCGCAGGCCGCCGCCACGAGCACCCGGCTCCCCTCCGGGACGACGGGCGGCAGGCGACACTGCCAAGCAACCCTGCGGCTCGTCACGTCTCCGCGAGTTTGCGCTCGATGTACTCCTCGACGACCCGTCCCAGGGTGGAGAGGGGGATGACTCCTTCGCGGAGCACGACGTCGTGGAACTCGGCGAGATGGGAGCGGTCTCCGAGTGCTTCTTGAGCCCGGACGCGAAGCACGGTCCTCCTCCAGACTCGGTTCCACTGTATGTTGAAGATACTGCACCCTATGCCATACCGTGTGGTTTGATGGCGGTTGCCCGAAAGCCATGACTACGTGAGCCGGACGATCTCCCAGTGCCGCGCTCGCTCGATGATCCATTCCCTGCCCGGAAACCTTGCGAGTGCCATGGCCTCCCGCTTCGGTACGAAGACAAGCTCGTAGTCGCCTGCGGTGGGGCGCCCGAGTCCCTCCCAGCGATCGAGCAGAGCGACGAAACGTTGCCACAGATGGTCGATCGGAGGGACGTCTCCGTCGCGGCTCCGTCCCCGCACGCCTTGTGAAGTCACGACGATCGCCGCCCCCGCGCCCGGATCTGCGAGCCCATAGCCGTCGACCGTGCGCCAAAGCTCTCGTGACGCGAGGGTGAGGAAGAACGAGAAGCTCCGGTGGGTCGGATCGTCAAAGATCCGTTCCTCTCCGGAGTGCGCCGCGCACAGCGCCGACGGGACGGGCCACTCGCAGACCGGGCTCTCCGGGAGTCCCTCGATGAGGTAGCTCTGCCACGGATTCGGCGACGCCAGCATCCCGGCGATGGGCATGAAGCCCGAGAACCCGACGATGCGTCCGACGGCCGCGCCGCCGTCGACGCGCGACCGCTCCCAGCGGACGAGCGGATGATCGTAGCCGTGCTGAAGCGGCGTGATCGCGAATCCGCCCGGCGCCAGTTGTTCGATCCACGCCGGTGCGATGTCCGGGCAGCCGACGGTGGCGATGATCCTCTCGTACGGCGCCCCGTCGGGAACGCCGTGGAACCCGTCCGAGCAGACGACGTGAGTCTTCCCGTATCCCTCAGAGCCCAACCGGTCGGCCGCTTCCCGCGCCACGTCCCCCCGAACCTCCACGGAGTACACCCCGCCGGGGTTCCCGAGCGCCTCCCCCAGAAGCGCCGCGCTGTACCCCGTTCCAGTCCCGATCTCGAGAACTCGCATCCCGGGCGAGACATCGAGGGCTTCGAGCATGGTCGCCGCCAGGCCGGGCTCCGACATCGAGCTGACCGGGTACATCCCCTCGATCTGCGTCACCAGAGGCTGATTGGAGTAGATGTGCCGCAGCGTCTCGTCACTGGGACTGTCCGGGTCGAAGTCCACGCGGAGCCATGTCACGCGCTCGCGATCGCTCTCCATCCGGTACCAATGGTCGAGGAAGCGATGACGCGGCACGCGCAGAAACGCGCGCCTCACCCTGTCCGAGCGGATTGCACCCCTCGCAACAAGGTCCGCCACGTAACGCTCGATCTCGCGTGACACCGCGTCGGCAGACACGATCCTAGTTCTGATTCACGCCCACCGTGGTGCAGGTCTGAATGTGGACCTTGACGTTGCCTGAGAACTTGAAGTACACCCCCTCGTCCGCGCCGCGCGCCCACCAAGTCTCCACGGTCCGCGCAACCTTGCCCCGCGGGTCGACAAGCTCAGCAACATCCCAGTCCAGACCTCGAACCAGATAGGGAACGTTGAATTCGACGTCGCGGATGCAGTCCGTCGGAGGGAGGATCATGATGGCGAACAGCGGGAGCGTCCCGATGTCCTCCCACTCCAGTGTGTACCCCAGTTCCTCCGCTCGCTTGACGGAAGTCGAGTCCTCGGTCAAGAGAACAATCACCACGTCCTCGTCCGTCCCATTGAGGAACCCCGAGAACAGGGCGGCGTGCTCGTAGTCGAGCTCGTCGCCTTCAGGCAGCAAGGCCTCAAGCGGCTTGAACGCGGCCCGCACCTTGGCCAGAAAGGCGTCGCGGTCGAACATCTCCCCGACCGCCACAAGCGTGACCCCGGACACGAGCGCAAGAACGATCCCCCAAGTCAGAACCCGCATCAGGCGTGACATCGCGATCACCTCGCCTCATCATCGTCCTTTCCTGATGTAAGTCAATACTGTCACTCCCCCCTACGGGTAGTACGTTGTCAGGTAGGATGTTGGGCGGATCCGTGCGACCCAAGAAGGCGATCTCGAAGCGCCTAGGATCCGGCCGTGTCCCAGATCAGGCTGCAGCAGGTCACGGCCCCCTCAGCCTTGGCGAGCTCCGAGACGTCGACGGCGTGGACGCGAGTGCCGAGACGCCGGAGCCGCTCCGCCGTCCGGGGGTACGCGGTCGGGAAGAGAACTTCATCCCCGACTTGAAGACCGTTGGCGGCGTCAGGCTCGCGTGGATCCACGTCAATCCACTCGACCCCAACGAACGCGTCGACATCGAGGTAGTTGCGGTTCGCCAGGAGGACGCCGTCGGCGACTTCGGTGACCGCCGACTTCAGGTGCAGGCACCCGGTGACGACAACCGGGACGACGCCGTAGCCGCGCGGCGTGACGAGTGCACGAAGCTGCGCGATCCCCTCAGCGTTGGTCCTTCCGGAAGCCCCGACGTACAGCATCCTTCCGACACGAAGGACGTCGCCTCCGTCGAGGGTCGCCGGAGGCTCCATCCGGAGGACCTCCAGACGATCGCTCAGGAACGCACGAACAGACTCGATCTCGGGCCGGCGCGACGCGGCCCCCGGCCACGTGATCACAGCCGCGTCCCCCACAACCACGGCCGTGTCCTCAACGAAGACGCTGTCCGGAAGATTCGGGTCTGCGGGGATCTCGTGGACCCGGCAGCCGAGGTCTACGAGCGCAGCGACATAGGCCCGGTGTTGCCCTTCCGCTCGCTTGATATCGATCGCCTCGCGCACGCGGTGCGTCAACTCGCACCGGTTCATGGCGGGGCTCACTCCGCGAACGAGTGCGTGTCTCACGGCCGAAGCTCCTTGCGGAAGTTGAGGGTCGACCCCGTCACCCTGTAGCTGAGCGCACGGTGAACGGCGGCGCTGTCGGGGTACTCGGACGTCGTGTCCGAGGCAATCTTGGTGCAGCCCCGCGCCCAAGCCTCCGCCGTCTCGACGAGCCGGCGGCCAAGACCGCGGCGCCGCCACGAAGGATCGACGTACAGGCCTTCGACGTAGCCCACCGGGCTCGTCGTGCACCCCTCCGCCTGCGTACGAAGCGAGACTTCCACCATGCCGCACAGCGTCGCGGAGGCGAGCTCAGCGACGAACGCCCGCGCAGTTCGAGGGGTCGTCAGCATCGTGTCCATCTCCCGTTCCGACTCCTCGCGCCGCTGCCGCGGCCAAAGAGCCAAGCGGAGGCGTCGCCATTCGTTGCGATCGCCCGTCGCGATAGGCCGTATGACGACCTCGTCGCCCACCGGCGCGGAGCCGCGGTTTGCCGCCATCCATTCGGCCGCGAAGTCGACGAGCGGACGTTGCTTCACCCAGAGCGCGACACCTGCTCTCACAGCCCGTGTACGCACGCCTCCGGTCGACTCCGCGTACGCTGCGCCGATCCGTTCGAAGTCGTCCGAATTGCCGGCAACATCCACGGTCGGAACCCACGTGCGTTCCCCTGCGACAACGATCGGCGCTCCGTTCGTCACCTCGCGCTTCCCGGGGAAGTCGGTCCGATACTCGGCGAGGTGCATCGACGTGTTGCGGTCGTGGCCCACGCCGAGGAGAAGGACCGCCCCGTCGAGGGCGTACACGCGAGCGAGCGGGGACTCCTCCCCCAGGCCGTAGTCGAGGCCGTGATTCGCCACGATCTCGCTCGCTCGGGGCCCGTACGCAGCAAACGACACGTGGGGGTGCCGACCTCGCACGACCCCCGGCCACGTGCGAAAGGTCTCGGCAATCGCGCCGATCCCTCGCGTTGGAGTCCGCGCCGGATCGTACGCCGGCATCGTCCGACGGATGAGGTCCTTCCACTCTTCGGGGACGGGCGGGTTCTGCCAGTCCCGCGGGTCGGTGAGGTCACCCGAGTGGCTCGGCATGACAAGGGTTCCCGACGGACCGAGCGCCGCGAGCAGGGCCTCGATCACGGCCACCGCGCCGCCGCACACCCAGCCCAGCGCCGAGAGAGAGGAATGGACGAGGAGGACGTCGCCCGGCGTGACGCCGAGCGCTCGAAGGTCGGCGGTCAGAGACTCCGCTGTGACCGGCAGGCCTTTCGTCCGTCGGATCGCATCGAGTTCGCTCACGCCGCCTCCAACAAGAAGGCCGAGGACTCCTTCGTCCTCGGCCCCATCCGTGCTGTCCGCTACGCTACAGGCTTACTTGCCGCTCTCGGACTTCCGCGTCGGCACCGGCACGATGCCGGCCATGTCTCCGATGATGTTGATCAGGTCCGAGCCAGCCGGGACGACGATCTTCGCGTTGTCCCGCAGCGACTTCTCCAGAGCCTCGAGCTTTCGCAGAAGTTGCGCGTTGCCGACGAAGTAGGTGTTGGCGGCCTCGTTGACGAGGCGAATCGCCTCCGCCTCTCCCTCCGCGGCCAGAATCTTCGCCTGCTTGATTCCTTCGGCCTTCTTGATCTCGGACCGCTTCTCACCATCGGCCTGGCGCTCCACCGCGTCGGCATAGCCGAGGGAGGCGATCTTCTCGTTCTCCGCCTTGACGACCTTGTTCATCGTCTCCTGGACGTCCTTCGGCGGGTCGATCTCCTTCAACTCGGTGCGAACGATCTCCATGCCCCAGCTTTGTGTTTCCTGCGACAGCGTGGAGAGGAGTTCGGTGTTGATCTTGTTGCGCTCGCTGTTCGCCGACTTGAGCGTCATCGTGCCGATGATGTTGCGCAACGTCGTGCGAGCCAGATTGACGATCTGGATCTTGTAGTTGTTGACGCTGTACTGCGAGTTCTTGACGTTCTCTTCGTCGTCCTTCACCTTGAAGTACACCTGGGCGTCGACGCGCGCATTCAGGTTGTCGTTGGTGATGATCTCCTGCGGTTGCGCATCCACCATCTGTTCGGTGACGTTGATCTGGATCAGTCGGTCGACGACTGGAATGACCCAGTGGAAGCCTGGGCGTCCGAAGTGATGGTACTTCCCCATCCGTTCAATCAGCGCGCGGTGGGTCGGCCGCACAACGCGGATCCCCATGAGGAAGACGATCACCACGACGATGCCCGCTATCCAGTACCAGTACATACTTACCCCCCTTCCGCCGAGCCACACGACGGCATCCCCGAACTCACGGGGCGCCCGTCCGGTTCTGCGACTCAGCGAGATACGGGGAGGATAGTACCGGAGACTGTCGGGGAAGTACATGCCGCGGCAGGCGAGATCCCCCCGCGCTTAGAGTACGGTGCGCCGTGCACCGGACCTCACAGGGCGGACGGCTGTCTCCTGCCTCGCGGACGTCGGGGTGTGGAGAATCAAGCTGGCATCGGGTATGCTTCACACGTCGTAGCGCTAGCAATTCGATCGCATAGTTCTTGTATCAAGGTAATTGCCAAGCATGGCGAGCTGAGAGTGCGACTTGGCTCAACGAAGTCAAGGAGGACTTTCAGTGAGTTTCGAGCAATTCTGTTTTGACCCACGCATTCTGTCGGGCATCGAGGCCGCAGGCTTCGAGATCCCGACCCCCATTCAGGAGCAGGCGATTCCGGTCGTCCTCAACCGCCGCGACGTCTTGGGCCTCGCCCAGACAGGTACCGGCAAGACCGCGGCCTTCATGCTCCCGATCCTCGACCGGTTGATGAAGAGCCGGTCGCACCACATTCGTGCCCTCATCCTCGCGCCGACGCGCGAGCTGGCCGAGCAGACCCACCAAGCGACGGTGAGCCTCGGGAGAAGCACCGGCCTGCGCAGCGCTGCCATCTACGGCGGCGTCAGCAAGGGTCCCCAGCTCGTTGCCCTGCGGCGCGGCGTCGACATCGTCGTCGCCTGCCCCGGCAGGCTTCTCGATCACGTCGAGGCGAGGGCGATCGACCTATCGCACGTGGAAATCCTCGTTGTGGACGAAGCCGACCGGATGTGCGACATGGGCTTTCTGCCCGACGTCCGGCGAATCCTGACCTACCTACCCAAGGAGCGGCAGACGCTTTTCTTCTCGGCCACGATGCCGCCGGAGATCCGTGCGCTCGCCGACCACATTCTCGACCGCCCGGAGACAGTTCAGGTTGACACGATCGGGCCGGCGAAGACCGTTGCACACGCGCTCTTCCCCGTGCCGGACACGCAGAAGACCGCCTTTCTTCTCGCCATGCTCAAGCAGACGGCAACGGGAAGAGTCCTGGTGTTCACGCGGACGAAGTACCGCGCGCGCAACCTGTCCGTGATTCTGCGCAAGGCCGGCCACCGCGTCGCCGCCCTGCAGGGGAACATGACCCAGGCGCAGCGCCAGACGGCGATCGACGGGTTCCGCAACGGACGGTTCGACGTCCTCGTCGCCACGGACGTGGCGGCACGCGGAATCGACGTCTCGGACATCTCCCACGTGATCAACTTCGACATGCCGAACACGTCCGACGCGTACATCCATCGCATCGGCCGAACCGGGCGCGTCGAGAAGAGCGGCGAAGCGTTCACCCTCGCATCTCCCGGAGACGGCCTCATGGTGCGGGACATCGAACGGATCCTCGGCAAGCGGATTGACCGCAGACGGCTCCCGGGCTTCGACTACGGCACCTTCACCCCCGAGGCGCAGTTCCAGTCGAAGAGCACGTCGGGGCCCACACTGCCCCGATCGTTCCGCCAGCGAGCCTCCAGAACCTCATCCGTGCGTGCCATCGGCGCGACGCAGTACGTCAGCCATCATCGGTCAGTTCCCACAGCCTAAGCCTGTCGGGCTCGACGCCCCTGCGCCGAGCCCGGCCTTCACTCCACGCCTCGTCCCCCGCTAGGATGCACAATCCGCTCCGACTGACGGAGGTGCTGGCATGCATGACCAGTCGCAACAGAAGTCCTGGCCCGTTTACCTTGGAGACCCGACGCCGACCGGCGCCAAGGTGACCGGCAGGCTGTCGGTCACGGCGGAGGCTCTCGTGTTCGAAGCGGGAATCGCTCTCGCCGAGCACGCGGGGCTCCTCCTTGGGCTCGGGATCCCAGCCCACACCGTCGTGAACGACGCCGTGTCCATTCCGTTCGCCGACATCGCCGCGGTTCGGACCGAACGAACAAAGCTCATCCTGAGGAGCCTCGTCGTTCGCGTCGTCTCCGGGGAAGAGATCGTCTTCCAGTTCGGCGCCGCGTCGCCGACAGGGGCACTCGACGCCATCACGAGCCGCCTCGCTCGCTAGGCAGCCGCCCCCCCATCAGCCCTCACTAGGCGGCCGGCCCCCTAGCAGCCCGTTGATCTACGCCACTTCGCCCGCGTTGGCGAATGCACGTGTGAGATCAACCGTAGATCGCGGGGCTCGAATCAGGTGGAAGGTCTGGAACAGTGCCCGCAGGAGGGCATTCGCGCCAGCCTGTAGAGCAGCCGTGATTCGCAGGGACACCCGTGTGCACATGGGCAGCAACTCCGCCAGACCGCGCGGTGTCCCTCGACCGAACAAGCTGCGCATCACCAGCCCCAGGTTCGCTGCGCTCGCCTGCAACAGGTAGCGCTTGCGCACGTTCTCGCGGCCGCGCAGCCGCGTCCGCCTTGCCCCGCCCGTTTCGCAGATGTGGGCAAACGTACGTTCGAGTAGCTCACCACGCTTGCGCTGAAGACCCCGCCCCTTCTTCCGCTTCACCCGGGCGCGGTTGTCGTAGAACGCAGCCGCCGTGTCCCGACCGCCTTTGTCCGTCCAGCGTCGCTTGCCCGCTTGTCGACGTTCCGGGATGTACGTGCGGTAGCCCTTCTCTTTTAGCTGTCGCAGCAGTACGGCTTTGTTGTACCCCTTGTCGGCCACCACCGCTCGCTGTGCGTCCTTCGCTTCCCCGGACGACGCATCCCCCGCCGTCCTGTCGCCGTCACAGTCATCGTCTTTGCTCTTCTCGCTGCCAACGTTGCGCGCACCCCGCAGGTTCTCTTCGGCGTCCGCCAACGTCTCGGGCAGCGTTTCCGTATCCGCGCAGTCCGCTTTGTGTACCGACACGCCGACCAGGGCTCCAGTCTCCAAGTCCACGACGTGCTCCGACTTGTACGCCAGTCGAGTTCGTCCGTCCTTGAGTTTGGCAATCCGCGCCTCAGAATCCGTCCTCGACTCCCACTCCTCGTTCGAGGTTCGCTTCTCCGTCCGGCTCCGATCGAACCGCCGTGCCTCCTCCTCGGTCGGGTTCTCCATCCCGCTTTCCTCGGCCAACCGCTGCACGAACTGCGGGTAGCTCTCCTTCGTGTCTCGCCGGACGATCGTCTTCATCGACGCGTCGGCACGCAGGAAGGTCGAATCCACCCCGCTCACCCGTCCGCGCAGCAGTCCCTTCCGCTCGACGATCCCCAAGATCAAGACAAACGCCTGCTGGTGAACCTCCAACGGCAGCCGCATCCTCATCCGCGACAACGTGGAGTGATCGGGCACCCGCTCGGTCAGTTCGAGGCCCAAGAAGTCACGCAGCGACAGCGAGTCGGCGCAGCGCCACTCGATGCCGCGCTCCGACTCGATCCCCTCGAAGTACCCGATCAGGTGCATGCGGAAGTACACCCCTGGCGCGATCGACTTGCGTCCTGGCGTGTGGTCCGCCTCGAAGTACGATGCGCACAGCGCTTCGACCTTGCGGTCGAACCCGGCCTCGCGGAGCAGCTCATTGAGCTTCTCGTAGAATCGGTGTCCCGCTCCCCGCTGGATATCGCTCTGGGCGATCCACATCGACCCTTGATTCGCTTCGCGCCGTCCCATCGACATCGCCGACTCCCCCTCTCGTTCGCCACAGACTACCAGGGGCGGTGCGGAGAGAGAAAATCAACAGGCTGCTAGCCGCCCCCCCATCAGCTTCATTGGGCGGCCGCCTTCCCTTGCCGCGCCACAGCCTCGGCCGCCTTCTTCGCGGCTTCGGGATCGCCGAGGTAGTCGTGTTGGATCGGGCGCAGCCGGTCGTCAAGCTGGTACACGAGCGGAATCCCGGTCGGAATGTTGAGCGCAGGGATGTCCTCGTCGCTCACATGATCCAGGTACTTCACGAGCGCGCGAAGGCTGTTCCCATGCGCCACGATGAGAACGCTCTTTCCGGCGGCCACCTTCGGCGCGATCGCCTCGTGCCAATACGGGAGGAAGCGTCCCACCGTGTCCTTGAGGCACTCGGTGAGCGGAAGCTCCGTCGGACGAAGGCTTGCGTAGCGCGGGTCCCTTCCGGGGTAGCGGGGATCGTCGACCTCGAGCGCCGGCGGGGGAATGTCGTAGCTGCGCCTCCAAACGTGGACCTGTTCCTCGCCGAACTTCTCCGCCATCTCGGCCTTGTTCAGCCCCTGCAGCGCCCCGTAGTGGCGCTCGTTCAGCCGCCACGACCGCTCGACGGGGATCCACATCTGGTCCATCTCGTCGAGGACGATCCACAGCGTGCGGATGGCGCGCTTCAGGACCGACGTGTACGCCAGGTCGAACGCGAAGCCTTCGGCCTTGAGGAGCTTCCCGGCAGTGTGAGCTTCCTCGAGTCCCCTCTCGGAGAGGTCGACGTCCGTCCACCCCGTGAACCGGTTCTCCTTGTTCCACGTGCTCTCCCCGTGACGGAGCAACACGAGCTTCTTCATCGTCGTTTCACCTCGGTCGGCCTTCCGAAGCCTCCCGGCTACTGTACGCGATCCCTCGCCCGGCGCCACGTCCGCTGGCGAACCCCGCCACCGCGGGAGACAATGCCCGCAGCCGCGCTTCGTGCTCCTGGGTGGGGCGGGCGGCAGCCAGAAAGTGTCGACGAGGAGGAGCCAAGCATGACGCGAGCGGCAGAGAAGACGCTGTGGCACGCGCTCGATTCCGGCGAGGCCGGCAGCGTTCTGAAGACGAATGCGACCACCGGCCTTTCCAGCGCCGAGGCGGCCGAGCGACTGAGGACGTACGGCCCCAACGCTCTTCCCGAGAGCCCTCCGACGCCGTTCTGGAAGCGCCTTGTCGGGCAGCTGCGCGGATTCGTCGTTCTGATCCTCCTCGTGGCGGCGGTCGTCTCGACCGTCGTCTACTTCATCGAGCCCGAACCGCTCGGGTGGCTCGACTCCGTCGTCATCCTGGCGATCGTCGTGCTGAACTCGTTTGTCGGCGCCCTCCAGGACAGCCGGGCTGAGAAGGCCCTCCAGAGCCTGAAGAAGATGGCCGCGCCCGAAGCCCAGGTGCTGCGCGACGGACAACGTGTCACCGTCCGGGCTAGCGACCTCGTGCCGGGCGACATCGTTCTCCTCGAGGCCGGAACCGTCGTTCCCGCAGACCTGCGCCTCCTCGAGACGGCGCAGATGAGGGTCGACGAATCCTCGCTCACGGGAGAGTCGGTTCCCGTGGAGAAGGACGCCGGCACTCACCTCGCCAAGGAAGTCGGGATCGCCGACCGCGTGAATTGCGCGTTCCTGGGCACCACCATCGTCTACGGTCGAGGCCGCGGTCTTGTCGTCGGAACGGGCGCCGACACCCAATTGGGCGAGATCGCCGAGATGATCGAGCAGACCCATGAGGAGACGCCACTCCAGCGGAAGCTCGAGGAGTTCGGCAAGCTCCTCGGCACGATCATCCTGATCGTCTGTGCCGTCGTCTTCGTGCTCGAGATCGTGCGCGATCCGAACCTTCACATCCTGTGGGAAGACGGGTTCGCCGCCTATCTGAGAACGGGGGCGGGAGACCTCATCCGCTTCTTCATGGTCGCCGTTAGCCTGGCCGTCGCCGCGGTGCCGGAAGGCCTCCCGGCGATCGTCACCATGTGCCTCGCGCTCGGAACCCGCGAGATGCTGAAGAGGCATGCCCTTGTGCGCCGTCTCCCGTCGGTCGAGACCCTGGGGTCCGCGACCATCATCTGCACGGACAAGACAGGAACGCTAACGCAGAACCAGATGACGGTGGTCGCCGCGTGGGCCGGGCACGAAACGTACGACGTCACCGGACAGGGATACAACCCGACGGGCGGCTTCGCCCGCGGTGGTGCGGACATCAAGCCGCACGATCACCCGGTCCTTCGACGGGCTCTCTGGGCGGGACTCCTGTGCAACGACGCCGAGTTGCGGCAGGAGGCCGGCGGATACCGGGTTGTCGGAGATCCGACGGAGGGCGCGCTCGTGGTCGTCGCCGCCAAGGCCGGAATGGGGCGTGAGACCGTGGAGCGCTGCCCGCGCCTTTCCGAGCTCCCGTTCGATTCCGAACGCAAGCGAATGACGACCTTCCACTCCGTGGACGGTGCGTTGATTCCGGGCGCAGGCGCCAAGGTGCTCGCCGTCGCGAAGGGGGCCCCCGACGTCGTCCTCGGGCTCTGCACGCGCGTCGAGACCGCGAACGGTCCGATCGGACTCGACGCGGCCTCCCGGAACGAGATCCAGAAGGCAAACGATGCCATGGCATCGCAGGGGATCCGAGTCCTCGCCGTCGCCTACCGGCCGCTCCCGGAGATGCCGCGCGACATGACCCCGGAGGCCGTCGAACACGACCTCGTGCTCCTCGGCCTCCTTGGCATGCAGGACCCACCCCGGCCGGAGGTCAAGGATGCCATCGCCAAGGCACGCGAAGCCGGGCTGCGCACGATCATGATCACCGGCGACCACGTTGTAACCGCCGAGGCGATCGCGAAGCAGATCGGCCTCATGCGCCCCGGCGGACGCGTCGTCTCCGGCGCTGATCTTGAGAAGATGGCCGAGGGCCAACTCGCTCGCGAGATCGAACACATCGACGTGTTCGCCCGCGTCTCGCCCCACCACAAAGTGGAGATCGTCGAGGCGTTGCGGTCGAACGGCGAGGTCGTCGCCATGACCGGCGACGGCGTCAACGACGCCCCCGCCCTCAAGCGAGCCGACATCGGCATCGCGATGGGAATCGCCGGCACCGACGTCGCGAAGAACACGGCCGACATGGTGCTCACCGACGACAACTACGCGTCGATCGTCGCCGCCGTCGAGCAGGGCCGCGTGATCTACTCGAACATCCGCAAGACGGTCTACTTCCTCCTGTCGTGCAACTTCGCCGAGGTGGCCATCATCTTCGGCGCAATCCTCGTCGGGTGGCCGGCGCCTCTGACGGCGATTCAGCTTCTGTGGCTGAACCTCCTCACGGACGGCGCCCCGGCGCTCGCTCTCGGCCTCGAGAAGGCCGAGCCGGACATCATGAGCCGCCGGCCGCGCTCGCCGAAGGCGCGGATCATCGACCGCTCGATGGCGATTGGCATTACCTTCCAGGCCGCCGCGCTGACGGCCGTCGTCCTCGGCGTCTACGCGTGGGCCATCTACGGTGGCCAGAAGGCGGCGCACGACGACGCGATGACCATCGCGTTCGCCATGCTTGTCTTGGCGGAGCTTCCCGTTGCCTACGCGATGCGATCGGAGAACGTGCCGCTCCACCGAGTCGGCTTCCTGTCCAATCGCTCGATGCAGCTCGCTGTGGGGCTCTCCGCAGCCATGCTGATGGTCGTGCTCTACGTGCCGGGGCTGCAGAAAGCGTTCGACACAAAGACGCTCCAGGGATGGATGTGGGAGATCATCGCCCCCCTCATCTTCATCCCGGCGCTCGTCGTCGAGGGGCAGAAGGTCCTCCGGATGTGGCTCGGAAGAAGGGCCAAGGCGAAGCTCGCCTGAGCCAAGAACGACATCCCAGATCGTTCGCAGGTCCCCGCCGGGCGGCCTGCTCTCTCGCACAGCGGTTTGGAGAAGGAGGAAGACGATGACCGGGCTTCTCGTGATCGACATGCAGGTCGGGCTGTTCGAGGGCGCGAAGCGCTTCGACGCGGACGGCGTCGTTCGGCGGATCAACGACCTCGCGCGCACCGTGCGCGCCAAGGACGGCGTCGTCGTCTTCATCCAGCATGAGGACGAGGGCGACTTCGCTCACGGCGCTCCGGGTTGGCAGCTTCTCCCCGCCCTCGACTCACGCCCCGGGGACGTCTACGTCCGGAAGACGGCGTGCGACTCGTTCTACCGCTCGGACCTCGACAAGGTCCTACGCGAGCGGAAGATCACGAAACTCCTCGTCACCGGCTGCGCGACCGACTTCTGCGTCGACACGACGATCCGCTCCGCGGCAGGCAAAGACTACGAGGTCGTCGTCGTTGCCGATGGCCACACCACCGCCGATCGCCCGCACCTTCCCGCCGAGAAGATCATCGAGCACCACAACTGGATGTGGGCGAAGCTCATCCTCCCCGGCCGCCCTGTGACGGTGGCAAAGGCCGAGGACCTGCTGCGCGAGATGTAAACCGTCCGTCCCCACGGGATGAGACGGAGACACGAGGCCGCCCCGCTTCATTCTTCGACCCGGTCATCGACGAGTGAACTCAGTAGAGGCAGGCGTCGAGGAGCGAGAGGGCTTCCTGGAGAACCTCCTCAGGCGCCTTCCCGATGCGCTTTACCTGCTTGACCATGACGAAACCAGTCACTGCATGGGTCTCCGATCTCGTCGCGAGGAGAGAGCAAACACGCTGCGCGCATGAGAACGATGCGTGATCTGAGGAGTCGGTCAGTTCCTCAGCCGGCCGTGGCTGTAGTGAAAGGCAGCTGCCCGGACTCACGTCCGTGGGCACGGCAGACTCTGCAGCTGCAGGCTCGTCTGCCCGTGTAGTGGCGAATGCCGACACAACGGTCCCCGGCGCGGTCGCCGCGCGCCTCGACGAAAGCCCAGAGTCTGTCCTCGTTATTCTCAATCAGCCGCCTGAGAGCGAAGGCACAAAGGTCAGCCATCTGGACCATGCTCGTTAGAGAGCTGTCGACGAAGAGCGGTGTCTCCACAATGTTCGTGATCTCACGGTACAGAGTCCCGACCGCATGAAACTTGCGGGTAAGCCGCGTGAGTCGCGGTGCCGCCTTGGAATTGTTGTCATGCACAACGATGCCGATATCGTGTTTGGCGGTGAGGAAGGCTTGGAATCTGGTCAGCACTTGCTCAAAGGCCATCTCGTACGGCGTCAGAGTGCCCGGCACATAGTCCGGCTTGCTGATTGCATCCGCGAATACTCGTACGTCCGGCTGCAAGGAGATCTCGCGTGCCAGCGCCTCAAGGCACAGCAACCTCTCAGCGCGTGTCAGGTGAAGGTACGGGCGAATCGCGCGGCTCTCGCGTCGGTAGGCTTCGATCTTCTTCTTGCTCCCCTCAACGCCGACAATACCGGCTCGTCTGCGGATCGCCGCCTCTGCTGCTGCCCGCCTGTCATCGGGGCTGAGTGTCTCGAACCCGTCGACTGACTCCTGTTCGGAATACCGGCGATGCATCCAGGCTGTATGGATCTCCTGTTCGCGCAAGCCGTACCGGGCCTTGACGGCCCCGAGAGTGGTGTCGAGTAGCTTCCACTCCTCTGCTGGGATCACCAGACCGAGCAAGACGAAGTGCGAGGTTCCTGCACCCAGTTCCTCGACTCCCGACTCGTCCATGTAGAGGATGTACACAGTGTCCTCCGCCAGCCACTACCGAAAAGAAAAGCGTCTAGAGTGGAACCCACAGGTCCCAAAGGAGTCGCAACGCGTCTCCGTCTCTAGTCGCTAGCTGAATTGGATACCACAAACTCATGTCCTTGTCAAGCACCTGCGGCTGCGCGAGCGGCGCAGCATCGGCACCTTCAGTAGAGGCAGGCGTCGAGGAGCGAGAGGGCTTCCTGGAGGACCTGCTCGGGTGCCTTTCCGATGCGTTTCGCCTGCCGTGCGCGGAAGCCGATGGACCTTGTCTGCTCGACCATGACGAAGCCGGCAACGTCACTGCCTTCTGGTATCGCCACGTGGAACGGGTAGTCGCGGCGCGTGTTCGTGATCGGGCAGACGATGGCGAGCCCCGTGCCTTGATTGAACAGGTCGTGGCTGACGACGAGCGCGGGTCGGCGGCCGCTTTGCTTGTGGCCGGAGCGTGGGTCGAACGCCACGGCGATGAAGTCCCCCTGGCGAGGGACGTACTCGGCCATCTACCAGACCTCGCGACCGGCTGGCGGGCCCCAGTCGAGCTCTTCAGCTCGGTAGTCCGCAGGAGTGTCCCTGAGGAGCTCTTGCAGGTCGTGCCCACCGCGCACACGCCGCGCCGGCGTGATCACG
>JAPLGD010000065.1 GCA_026390345.1 Candidatus Bipolaricaulota bacterium
CTGGGATCCCCGCTACGCTCAGTCGGAATCTTCTGACGCACTAAGGAGGAAGAAGATGAAAAGAGCGCTTTCTGTCGCAACGATGACCGCCCTGACGCTCCTCGCTCTCCTGTTCGTCGGCTACGCGCAGGAAGCCAACACCGCGGCGGTCCCCGCACTACTGGAACAGGAACTCACAGCCATGGAAACCGCCTTCGGCAGTGTCCAGAGCGTGATGGCTGAGCTGATCACCGAGGTCAAGGGGAACATGTCCGGCCTCGACAGTCTCTCAACCAACGTGAAGGATCTGAAAGACATCCTCTCGGCGGTCTCCCTCGAGCTGAAGTCCGCTGAAGGGAAGCTCGTCGGACTCCGCACGGACGTCGACGCCCTCGGAGCACGAGCTCAGGAGCAAAGCGCCCGAATCGTCGCACTCGAGGCGGGGCTCTCCGAGCTCGCCGCGTTCTGCGATGCTATGAAGGCCCGGCTCGACACCCAGGGCACCGATCTCACCGCTCTGCGTGCGGATGTTGATGCCCTCGCGGCCGCGTTCACCACGCACGTCGACGAGTTCACGGCATTCAAGGCCGACATCCTCGCACAGCTCGAGGCACTGCGCACCGGAATCTACGGCGACTTCGAGAGCCTGAAGTCCGACCTCTACGGAGTTCTGGACGGCTTCAAGGCTGACGTCTACGGCAACATCGACGGCCTCCGCAACATGTTCTATGGAGATCTTCAGACCATGGAACAGACGTTCAGCTCGGACATCACGATGCTCGAATCCGAGTACGCCGAGCTGGCAACGCGCGTCCAAGCCCTCGAGGATGAGGACGTCGGCACATTCAAGAAGAAGGTCATCGAGCTGGAACGCTCCATGGCCGCCCTTGCGATCAAGGTCGACAACAACCGAGCCAAGCTCGAAGGCTTCGACCAGGCAATCGCCAGCCTCTCCACGGAGATGGCTACCACGAAAGAGGGCATCATGAAGGCGAACGAGCAGCTGCTCGCCGAGTATGACGCACGGCTGCAAGCTCTGGAGGAGAACGACGTCAAGACCGCCAGCGACATCAGCACGCTGTACTTCATCTCCATCGTCGCGCTGCTTGCAGGCGTCGGCGCTCTGATCTGGGGGTTCGTCGGGAACTAAGCAAACATCAGGTGAGGGGATACGGTTCTCCGAGAGGGGCATGGACTGCCCCTCTCGATCTTTTTGCAGGCAGGTGTAACAAAAGTTATATTGGTACGGTGGTCGGAGGGGGGCCTCCAGGGTGGATGAACTTGGGAAGCGACTTCAGAGCTTTCGACTCGAGAACGGACTGAGCAAGCGGGCGACCGCCCAGCGCCTCGGAGTCTCGACCCCGTCGATCATTCGATGGGAGGAAGGGATCTCCGAACCGAACGACTACAACCGGTTCAAGATCGACCAGTTGCTTGTCGGCTTGGAGGCGCCCGCGCGTCCTCCCGTTCGCGGAGCCATCATCCAACTGAGCCTGTTCCCGGAGCGAATCCCGAGTACCCTCGCGAAAACCTGACATGACGAAGATCAACCGGGTGGAGTTGACGGGGTTCAAGTCGTTCCGCAAGAGAACCGAGCTTCCCTTCTTTGAAGGGATGACGGCCATCGTCGGCGAGAACGGCTCGGGGAAGTCGAACCTCTTCGACGCCATCAGCTTCGTCATGGGACGGCGCTCGTCCCAGCTTCGTGCCGATCGGCTCGAGCACCTGATCTTCAACGGAGGAGAGCGGTTCGACCCGGCGGATTCGGCCGAGGTCACCCTCTTCCTCGACAACGAGGACGGAGTCTTCAATCGGTTCATCGACCCGGGAGCGAAGGTCCCCGAGATCGCGCTCGGCCGCCGCATCACACGGAAGTCGTCGACCTACACGGTTATGGGCAAGAGCTGTCCACGAACCACCATCGACGAGGCGCTCGAGGCCGCGCGAATCGATCCCGACGGCCAGCAACTGATCGCGCAAGGGCGCGTGACAGAGATCGTGCGCCGCACGCCGCTCCGCCGCCGTGAAATCCTCGACGAGGTGAGCGGTATCGCCTCCTACGACGAGAAGCGCAACAAGGCCATCCTCGAGCTGAAGGACGTGAAGACGAAGCTCAACACCCACCGCGTCATCCTCGCCGAGCGTCGGCGACGGCTCTTTGCGCTCCAGAAGGAACGCGACGCGGCGATCGAGTACCAGAACCTGTTGCAGGAACAAGAGCGCCTGGACCACTCGATCCGCCACCTCGAGCGGCAGCGCCTCGCCGACAAGCTGAAGCAGGCGGTGACGGAGCGCCAGGGGATGGACGAGCGCATCGCGCAGCTCGAGAAGGAGGTCGCCCAGCTCGACGCGGAGATCGAGAACAAGGAATGGGAACTCGAAGGGATGCGCGAAGATCTCACCGGCGACACGCAGATCGCGCTGATCAAGGACGTGGAGCGCGTACGGTCCGAGATGCTCCACAAGCAGGGCGAGCTGAACTTCAAGCGTCAGCAGATCCACAACATCCAGGAGATGATCGACGAGATCTCCCGGATGCGCGCCGCGGCACCGGCAAAGGCTGCCGACGGAACTGTGTCAGCCCGCGCCAACCCGGCGGTCGACGCGCTCATCGAGCGCAAGCGCGGGGGCGTGTATGGGACGGTCGCGTCTCTGGCTTCTCCCAAGGCAGGATTCGAAGTCGCGTTCGAGACAGCGGCCGGCGGTAGCCTGGGAGACCTCGTCGTCGACTCTCGCGAGACGGCCATCGACTGCATCAGCTACCTGAAAGAGAAGCGGCTCGGACGGGCGCGCATCCTGCCGCTCCACCGCCTGGTGACGGTCCGAAAGAGCCTCGCCTCCGCAGAAGCGCTCAAGCTTCCGGGGGTCATCGACTACGCGATCAACCTCGTCACGTTCGACGAGAAGTATCGCCGCGCCTTCGAGTACGTCCTCTCGGACACGGTCGTCGCCGAGAACCTTGAGTCTGTCAAGACGATCGATGGCGTTCGCGTCGTGACCCAGGACGGCGACATGCAGAGCAAGGGCGGAGCGCTCTCCGGTGGATGGAGGCCGACGCCCGGCGCGAAGGCCGAGCCCGGCGCGAAGCCGAGGGAGGGCGGGTTCGACGTCGCCGAGCGAAGACAGCATATCACTAAGCTTCGCAAGGACGCCGAGAAGCTCGAGGAGGAACTGGCAGAGCTCACGTCCAAGCTCGAAGCGAAGGAACAAGAGGCCGCCGCCGCCCAGGAGACGAAGTCCCGCACCAAAGGCGAGGCCTCCGACCGGAGCGACCGGCTCCGCGACCTGCGCGAGAAGCGCCGCGAGACGTACCAAGGCCTCGAGAACCTACGCCGCGCCATGACCCGCTACGAGAGGCAGGAAGCGGAAGCCCAGGCGGAGCTCGAGACCCTCGGCGAGGAGGAGAAGCGTCCGGCGGACTACTACGTCGACGCTCCCCTTCGCGAGCTCGAGCGCCGCGTCGAGCAGAACCGCCGCCAGCTCAAGCACCTCGAGCCGATCAACATGCGGGCGATCGATGACTACGCGGCGTACGAGGCGGAGTTCAACCAGTTTCGAGAGCGGGTCGACGCCCTCGAGCAGGAGAAGCGCGATATCGAACGGCTGATCGGCGAAATCGAGGAACGGAAGCGCGAGCGATTCCTTGAGACCCTGACGGCGGTCGGGGTCCAGTTCGACCGCTTGTTCCGCGAGCTGTTCGAGGGTGGGAGCGGCACGCTCGAACTCGAGATCCCCGGGGACATCTCGTCCGGCCTCCTGATCAAGGCGCACCCGCCCGACAAGGAGCCGCACGTCTTGGATTCGCTGTCGGGAGGCGAGCAGACCCTTGTCGCGACGGCGTTTGTCTTTGCCATCCAGGAGCACCAAAACGCTCCATTCTTCATCCTCGACGAGATCGACGCCGCGCTCGACCTCATGAACGCAAGCCGTCTTGCGCGGATGCTTCAGCAGTATGCGAAGCGGATCCAGGTGATCGTTGTCTCCCACAACGAGGAAACAGTTCGTCATGCGGATCGGGCCTACGGCGTGACAATCAAACACGGTGCGTCGGAAGTGTTGAGTCTCAAACTGAACTGAAGGAGAACGCTGTCGTGGAAGGACTGCGGATTGCCGCGATCCCCGTCGAGGAACTCGTCGGGCAGAGTTGGGAAGGTGTTCTGCACCGCCTGACCGCCGACATGGACCCGTGGGACATCGACATCTCCGAGCTGGCTCGGCGGTACCGGGACTACCTGCAAGCGCTGCGGGAGTTGGAGTTCGAGATCCCAGGCCGCATGGTCCTCACCTGTTCGATTCTCCTGCGCATGAAGTCAGACCTTCTCCTCGCGCAAGAGCGGGCGACGGATCGAGACGGGCTGGTCGCCGAGCTGGACGAGGCGGTGGACGAAGCGCTCGAGGTCGGCAACGACCCGGTCGATCCAGGCAGCTTCCGCCTCCCCATCCTTCGCGCGCCGCGACGTCAGGTCACGCTCCTCGACCTTCGCACCGCGCTTCAGGGGGCCATGACAGTCAGCCGACGGCGAGCCGAACGATTTATCGACCACGTGGACATCGAGGACGAGTACGATCCGTTCCAGGCCTTCGAGCTCGGCGGAGCCGACTTCTCGGAGCGCCTGCACACCCTGCTCGAGAGGATCAAGAGCCTCCTCTCCGGCCGGCGCGTCCTCAGCTTCTTCAAGCTGCTCGACAAGGGCGACAAGGAAGAGCGCGTCCATCGGTTCTTCGAGGTTCTTCACCTCGCCGCGGAAGGCCAGATCTCCTGCACGCAGAAGGAGTTCCTCGGCGACATCTCGATCCGACTCGAAGCGGAAGCCTAGCCCTCGCGCGGCCCGAAGGAGACCGGACATGGATGACGCGAACCGCGGTAACGACCTCGCCGTCGTCGAGGCGGCCCTGTTCCTCGCCACGCATCCCCTCACCCGGCGCGGCCTGGCCAAGATCCTCGGAGACGTCCCGCTCGCCTACGTGGATCGCCTTCTCGAGGACCTGCAGAGTGTCTACGCCGATCCGGCAAGGGGGATTGAACTTCACGTCGAGGAAGGTCGCGCTCTCCTCCGAGTCAAATCGGCGTACGTCGAACGCGTTGCGCACCTCGCACCCCAACAGGACATTCCTCAGCCCGTGCTCCGGACCCTCGCCGTCATCGCCTACAACCAGCCGATCACCCAGGCTGACGTCGTCCGCGTGCGAGGGAACAAGGCCTACGAGCACATCAAGGAACTCGAGGAGCGCGGGCTTGTCCGCGGTGAGGAGCAAGGACGAACCGTCCTTCTCTCTATCACGGAGGACTTCCTCCGCCATTTCGGGCTGAGTACAATCGACGAGTTTCGATTTCACGCAGCCGGCGCACCGACCGTCCAGGAGGCGGGGAGCCCGGAAGCGGAAGCGTCCGGTCCTCTAGACCAGGAGGTAAAGGATGGACAAGACAGCTAAGTGGGAGTGCACGGTCTGCGGGTACATCTATGACCCTGCGGTCGGGGATCCAACCACTGGAGTCAAGCCCGGCACGCCGTTCGAGAAGCTCCCCGACGGATGGACGTGCCCCGACTGCGGAGCCGGAGCGGAGCTGTTCGAGCAGATCTGAGATCCCGAGTTCCGTGGACCCGCCCGCGACACCGCGGGCGGTTTCTTCTTGCGTATGTCGGACTCTTTTGGTAGGATTTTAGCGGTGATCGACCATGCCCGACCGAGTCTACTTGGACAATAGTGCGACGACGCCCGTGGCCCCGGAGGTTTTCGACGCCATGCGGCCGTACTTCGACTCCGCCTACGGCAACGCGTCGAGCCTTCACGCGTTCGGGCGTGAGGCCAGGCGCGCCGTGGAGGAGAGCCGAGCGACGATCGCCGAGTTCCTCCACGTCCTTCCCGAGGAAATCGTGTTCACGTCGGGCGCGACGGAGGCCGACAACCTCGCGATCCTCGGCTCTGCGTACGCCCCGGGCCGGAGCGGCGGGCACATCGTGTCGACGAAGATCGAGCACCACGCCGTGCTCCATTCCGTCGACTGGCTCACGTCCCACGGCTTCGAAGCAACGCTCCTCGACGTCGACGCCACGGGCCACGTCGACCCCGACCAGGTTCGAGCCGCCCTCCGCAAGGACACCTTCCTCGTGTCCGTCATCGCGGGAAGCAACGAGATCGGAACGCTCGAACCGATCGCCGAGATCGGCGCGATCTGCCGCGAGCGGAGGATTGCCTTTCACACCGACGCCGTCCAGGCGTTCGGGAAGATCGATCTTCCGACGCCGTCCGTCGACCTTCTGTCGGCGTCAGCCCACAAGCTGCACGGGCCGAAGGGCGTAGGCCTCCTCGTCGTACGGAAGAAAACGCGCATCTCCCCGACGATGCACGGCGGGGGCCACGAGCGAGGACGGCGCAGCGGCACGGAGAATGTGCCGGGAATCGTCGGCTTCGCCGCCGCAACGCGCCTTGCCGCGCGGGAGCACGACGAAGTTGTCGCCCGCATGCGGCGGTTCCGCGCCCGCCTGATGGAGGCGGTTGCCTCCATCCCGGGAACCCGGCTGAACGGACACCCGACGGACAGCCTCCCCCACATCGTCAACTTCAGCTTCCAGGGGATCGAGGGCGAAAGCCTCGTCATGCGCCTCGACGAACAGGGGATCGCGGCGTCGACCGGCTCCGCCTGTTCGTCGCCCGACCTCGAGCCGAGCCACGTCCTCGTCGCGATCGGCGTGCCGTTGTCAATGGCCCACGGCAGCCTGCGCATCAGCACCGGACGGCAGACGACAGACGCCGACATCGATCGGCTGCTCGACGTCCTCCCCCGCGTCGTCAAAGATCTCCGCGACCTCTCTCCGTTCAAGGTAGGTGAGGCAACGTGTACACCGAGCGAGTGATCGAGCATTTCCGCCATCCCCACAACATGGGGAAGCTTGCCAATCCGTCAGCGATCGGCAAGGTCGGGAACATCGTGTGCGGCGACGTCATGTGGCTCTACATCCGAGTCGAGAAGGACGACCAGGGCCGAGACGTCATCGCCGACGTGTCGTGGGAGACGTTCGGATGCACGGCGGCCATCGCTACCTCGTCGATGGTGTCGGACCTTGCCAAGGGGAAGACACTGGAGGAGGCCATTGCGATCACCAACCAGGACGTGGCCCAGGAGCTTGGCGGCCTTCCCCCGGTCAAGATGCACTGCTCGGCGCTCGCTGCCGATGCGCTGAACGAGGCGATCCACAACTACCTGTCCGACCGCAAGATGCCCGTCCCCGACGCCCTGCGTCGCCGTCACGAGAAGATTGAGAAGGACGTTGCGGCGCTCGACAAGCGCTACAAGGCCTTCCTCGACCGCGAGCAGACGAAGGGGAACACCGCCGCGGCCGGCGAGTCGGCTCCATGCAGCTGACCAAGAAGGCGAGCTACGGCCTGATCCTCATGCTCGAGCTCGCCCGTCTGTCGGCCGGCGAGTCGCTCTCGGCGGCCGCCGTCGCCGAGCGATGCTCGCTTCCGCCGCCGTTCGTGGAGAAGATCCTCCACCGCCTGCGGATCGCCGGGCTTGTCGAGTCTCGGCAAGGTCGAGCGGGCGGCTACCGCCTCTCCATTCCAGCTGGGGAACTGTCCGTCCGTCGCGTCCTCGAGGCGCTCGACGAGCCGATCGACCTCGTTCCTTGCCTTGGGGAAGAGCCTCGATGCAACCTCGTTTCGATCTGCCCGACGAAGAAAGCGTGGACGCGAATCAACGCGAAGGTGTCCGACCTCCTCGAATCCCTCTCCGTGGGCGACCTCCTGCGGGACTGATCTGCGGCCCGCGTGAAAGCCGACGATGCTTCTCTTCTGCATTACGGCTCGTTCGTAATGCACATTACCGACGCTCCGCGCCGCATGTGGTATAGTCACCCGGAGCGAAAAAGAACCCCCTCATCTTTTTCACCACCCGGAGAGGGCGGCCGAGCGAACCTAGCGCGGCCGCCCTACACTTTGTCCTTCGCTTTGAGGTTCCCTCTCTCCCCCCTCATGAGTCGGGCTCACAGGAACCGCAGGATGTAGTGGAAGTAGAAGTAGAAGACGGGCAAGGCGAACAGAAGCCCGTCGATGCGGTCGAGGGCGCCCCCGTGGCCGGGGAGGAAGGTGCCCGAATCCTTCACGTCCGCCGCGCGCTTCAGCTTCGACGCGAACACGTCGCCCAGCTGCGTCGCGCAGCTCACGAAGAACCCGCAGATCAAGATGTGGTGGAACCCTCTCCAGAAGATGAATTCCCTCCACACCGGGGAGAACGTCGCGCCGACGATGCCTCCCACGATCGCCACGACCACGCCTCCCGCGACCCCCTCCCAGGTCTTCTTCGGGCTGACGTTCGGAAACGCTTGGTGCCTGCCCATGGCCGTCCCGACGAAGTACGCACCAGCGTCGTATCCCCACACCATCAAGAGGACGACGACAGCGTTCACGCCGCCCACGTGGGGCGGAAGGCCCTCCGCCCCCATGTAGATGAGATAGAAGTAGTGCAGCAGCCAAGGGATGTAGAGGAGGCCGAAGACGCCCGCCACAGCCTGCAAGAACCCTGTCCGGTGGGGGAGGACGCTGAGATACCGCAAGACCTGGTAGGCAATGGCCAACAGCAAGGCGAGTTCGGCATACCGGCCGCCGAACGCAATGTAGCTCCCAACAAGGATCGGAATCCAGATCAGGAACTCCGGCGCGGCCAGCGGGATGTCGAGTTTCCGCATCAGCTGCAGGTACTCGACCGCCGCGAGGTACGCGATCGCAAGGATGACGAATCCCGCAATCCAGCGGATGTCGAATCGGGCCCCCACGTAGAGGACACCGAAGATGACGCCGCCAGCGATGATTCCGCTTGCCAAGCGCTTGAGTAGGTTCATCCGGCCACCTCTGCCACGGCTCCGAACCGCCGCTCGCGCTTCTGGAAGTCGTCGATCGCCCTGACCAGATCGGCGGGGGAGAAGTCCGGCCACAGGACGTCGGTGAAGTAGAGCTCTGCGTAGGCGGATTGCCAGAGAAGGAAGTTCGAGAACCGTCGCTCGCCGCTCGTCCGGATGACAAGGTCCGGGTCCGGGGTCTCTGCAGTGTCCAACCGTCGGGCGATCGCCTCCTCGCTCACGTCCTCTGCCCCCAGTCGACCTTCCGCGACGTCCGCGAGGATCCGTTGGCAGGCGCGCGTGATGTCCTGTCTTCCTCCGTAGGAGAGAGCGATCGTGAGGTTGAGGTTCGTCCCACCCCGGGTGGTTTCGACCGCCTTCGCCACCGTTCTCTGCATCGTGATCGGCAACGTCGACACGTCGCCGACCACGCGGAGTCGGATGCCGGAATCCACGAATTCCCTGAGGTGCTCGGCGATGAACCGGTCGAGAAGGGCCAGGAGGAAGTCGACTTCGGCCTTCGGGCGCCCCCAGTTCTCGGCGGAAAAGGCAAAGAGCGTGATGTAGGCGATTCCAAGCCGGTGACCGATGAAGCGAACCAGTCTCTCTGCTGCGCGCGCGCCGGCCTCATGCCCCGCCGTCCGGGACAGGCCCCGTGCGCGGGCCCACCGGCCATTGCCGTCCATGATGATGGCGACGTGCCGGGGCACGCCCGCCGACTTCACCCGCTCGAGCAGCGTGCTCATCCGGCGCAGAGCTCCCGACGCGCCTCCGCGACAACCGTAAGAGACCCCGTCACCACCACCACGTCCTCCGCCCCCGCGCGGGCCACCACGTCCCGGACCGCCCGTGCAACTGAATCATAGCACGAGGGCTCGATCCCGTGCTCTCGGACGCGCCTCGCAAGATCGTCGACGGCGAGCGCCCTGGTGCTCTCGGAACGACACACAGCGACGTGGTCGAAGAGCGGCACAAGGGTTCCGACGATCGCGTCGACGTCCTTGTCTGCGAGGATGCCGAGAACGAGCCGGCGGTGACGTCGGTCCGGAGCCCAACGGATGACGTCGCGCGCCAACTCCTCCGCGCCGGCGGGGTTGTGCGCACCTTCAAGGATCACCATTGGTCTGCGCCGGACCACTTCTGCCCGCCCCGGCCACCGCGCCGCCGCCAACCCCTGCCGGACGGCATCCAACGGAATCGCAATCCCCGCTGCACGGAGAAGCTGAACGACCCTCAAGACAAGCCGCACGTTCTCAAGCTGGTACCCACCAAGAAGCCCCAGCTCGATCCGGGTCGGGAGGCCGTCGCCCTCGACCACGTACTCCGCACGATCGAGATCGAAGGGCCCTCGTGTCACGGAGACGCCGTCCGCAGAATCGAGGAGTGCACCGACGGCGGCGCACTCGGCGCGCACGACCGCGGCCACGCCCTCCGAAAGCCGGCCGGCGAGGAATGGGACACCCTGCTTCGCGATCCCCGCCTTCTCCCACGCGATCTTCTCCGCGGTGTCGCCCAGGATCGCCGTGTGATCGAGCCTCACGTTCGTCAGGATCGAAAGCACGGGCGAAACAACGTTCGTGGCGTCGAATCGCCCACCCAGGCCTACCTCGACGACAGCGACGTCGACCTGAGCTCCCCGGAAGTGCTCGAAGGCGATCGCCGTGATGGCTTCGAACTGGCTTGGCACGTCGGGGTCGGCGAAGAGGGCCTCCGCGAGTCGGGCGGTCCGTGAGGCAAGGTCCGCCTCAGAGATCCAGACCCCGTCCACGCAGATCCGATCGCGGAAGTCCTCGACCTCGGGAGACGTGTACCGCCCCACGTGGTACCCCGCGGCGCGTAGGATGCTGTCGAGCATCGCCACGACCGATCCCTTACCGTTTGTCCCGGCGACGTGGACTGCGGGGAACGCCCTCTCGGGATTCCCGAGAACTTCGAGCAGGCGCCGCACGCGCGCGAGCCCCGGCTTCACGAGAAGGCGAGGCAGGCGATCGAGGAGCGCCCGAGCCTCGGCGTAGTCCACCTAGCCTCCGAGCGAACGCAGATTCGCCTGAAGTCGGTCCCGCTTGTGGTTGAACTCGGCCTGCTTCCCTCGCTCCTTCTCGACGACGTCCTCGGGAGCCCGAGCGAGAAACTTCTCATTCCCGAGCGTGGCCTCGACCTTGGCCAGGTCGGACTCAGTGGTCACGAGATCGGCACGAAGCCTTGCCCTCTCGGCATCGATGTCGATCCACTCCGCGAGCGGCACGAACAGCTCGGCGCTCGCAAGCACCTGGCGCGCTGACCCGTCGGGCGGAGTCACCTCCGCCGCCACGGTCCACGACGACGCCCCCGAAAGCGCCTCGAGCGCGGCCTCTTTCTCGCCCAGGAGCTTTCGCAGGGCCTTGTCCTTCGTCTTCACCAGGGCGGTCAGCTTGGCGGACGCCGGAACGTCAAGCTCGGAGCGGATCGAGCGGACGCCCACGACGATCTCTTGGAACGCCCGCATGGCCGCTTCCGCCTCCTCGTCCCGCGCTCCAGCCTCCGGAAACGCCGCAATCGAGACGGATCCGGGCTTCTCGCCGAGGGCTTGCCAGATCTCCTCCGTCACGAACGGGACGAACGGGTGGAGGAGCTTCACGATCTCGCAGAGCGAGTGGTACAGCACCCCCTTCACTCCGTCCTCCGGAGAGTTCGCAAGACGCACCTTGACGATCTCGAGGTACCAGTCGCAGAAGTCGTGCCACACGAAGTCGTAGATCTCCTCGACCGCGAGGTGGAAGCTGTACGCGTCGAGGTGCGTCCGCGCGACGGCAACGGTCGCCGCCAGGCGCGACAGGATGTAGCGGTCTTCGACCTCGCGGAGCCGCTTCGGGAGCTTCGGCCGCTCGTCGCCGAGGTTCATGAGGACGAAGCGCGCCATGTTCCAGATCTTGTTCAGGAAGTTGCGCCCTTCGGTGATGTCGCCCCACGGCATTCGGACGGTTCGTCCCTTGCCCGTCGTCCGCGCCATGGCCAGCCGCAGGGCGTCGGCGCCGTACTCGCCGACCAGGTCGATCGGGTCGACGCTGTTCCCCTTCGACTTCGACATCTTCTGTCCCTTGTCGTCGACGATGAGGGGAGTGATGTACACCGTGCGGAACGGGACGTCGTCCATGAAGTAGAGCGACGCCATGACCATCCGCGACACCCAGAAGAAGAGGATGTCGAATCCCGTGAGCAGGAACGACGTCGGGAAGAAGGTCTTGAGATCCTCGGTCTGCTCGGGCCACCCCATCACCGAGAACGGCCACAGCCATGACGAGAACCACGTGTCGAGCACGTCCTCGTCTTGGCGAAGCTCGACCGCGTGCCCGTAGTGCTTCCTTGCCCGGGCGGCCGCCTCGGCGTCCGTCTCCGCCACGAACTCGCGCCCGTCGGGCCCGTACCAGACGGGAATCCGGTGCCCCCACCAGAGCTGCCGCGAGATGCACCAGTCGCGGATGTTCTCGAGCCAGTCGAAGTAGAGCTTCGTCCACCGCTCGGGGACGAATTCGATTCGGCCGTCGTTCACGGCGGCGATGGCTTTCTCCGCTAGGGGCTGCATCCTCACGAACCACTGTGTCGACAGGAGCGGTTCGACGGCGGCGTCGCACCGCTCGCAGTGTCCCACGGCGTGGCGGTACGGCTCGGTCTTCTCGAGCGCACCCTCGGCCCTAAGCCGCTCGATGACGGCCTTCCGCGCCTCGTCGCGCCCCATTCCCTCGAACGGGCCCGCCGCGGCGTTGAGAGTCCCGTCCCCGTTCAGGATGTTGATGAACTCGAGCCCCTCCTTCTTCCCGATCTCGAAGTCCACGGGGTCGTGGCCCGGCGTGACCTTGAGCGTTCCGGTCCCGAACTCGGGATCCACCGACTCGGAGCCCACGATGGGAAGCCGGCGGCCGAGGATCGGCAAGACGGCGAAGGAGCCGACAAGGTCCTTGTGCCGCTCGTCCTGCGGATGCACGGCGACCGCGGTGTCCCCCAGCATCGTCTCCGGCCGGGTCGTCGCGATCGTCAAGGATCCGCCCTTCTCGAGCGGGTACCGGATGTAGTAGAGGGCACCATCGACATCCTTGTGGTCGACCTCGAGGTCGGAGAGCGCGGTCCGGCACCGTGGGCACCAGTTCACGAGGTACTCGCCACGATACACGAGGCCGTCCTCGTAGAGGCGGACGAAGACGTGGCGCACGGCCTTCGACAGTCCTTCGTCAAGAGTGAACCGAAGCCGCGACCAATCGCACGAGCAGCCGAGGGCCTTCAGCTGGTCGATGATCTCGGAGCCGTACTTCGCCTTCCAGTCCCACACGCGGGCCACGAACGCGTCGCGCCCCAGTTCGTGCCGGCTCGTTCCCTCCTTGGCGAGGGCCTTCTCGACGACGTTCTGGGTGGCGATTCCCGCGTGATCCGTGCCCGGGAACCAGCATGCCCTGTCTCCGAGCATCCTCCGGTAGCGGATCACCACATCCTGAAGCGTGTTGTTGAGCGCGTGCCCCATGTGGAGCCGGCCCGTGACGTTCGGCGGCGGAATGACGATCGAGAAGGGAACCTTGCTAACGACGCCGACCGACGCTCGGAAGTAGTCTCCTTCCTCCCAGAAGCGGTAGTTCTTCGCTTCCACGTCTGCCGGCTGATAGCGCTTCGACAGGTCCATCTCGACCTCCGTACGACAGGATATGCGGCGAACGTTCTCGTCGGGTCGCCGCCGCCCGGGGCATTGCGCCCGAGGGGATCTACGTCCAGCCCCCCATGGTCATCTTGTAGCCGTAGAGCTCCTCCGGCTCG
This sequence comes from Candidatus Bipolaricaulota bacterium, assembly GCA_026390345.1. Classification (GTDB taxonomy): domain Bacteria; phylum Bipolaricaulota; class Bipolaricaulia; order UBA7950; family UBA9294; genus JAPLGD01. The sequence goes on from JAPLGD010000065.1 coordinate 13,596, forward strand.
AAGAACAGGGCCAGCTCGCGTTGCGCCGAGGCCAACGAGTCGGACCCGTGGACGAGGTTCATCGTCAAGTTGAGTCCGAAGTCCCCGCGGATCGTCCCCGAGCCCGCCTTCTGCGGGTTGGTGACGCCCATGAGGTTTCGCACGACCTCAACGGCGTTCTCTCCCTCGACGGCCAGGGCCACGACCGGAGACGCGGTGATGAACGCAAGGAGTTCGGGGTAGAACGGCTTCTCGAGGTGCTCGGCATAGTGTCGCCCGGCCAGCTCTTCGTCCACCTGAAGCATCTTCAGCCCGGCGATCTTGAGCCCCTTCTCCTCAAAACGGGAGATGATCCGCCCGACGAAGCCGCGCTGGACGGCGTCGGGTTTGCACAAGACGAGCGTTCGTTGAATGGCCATCCCTGTTCTTCCTCCTACGGCTTGCGCACGTAGCACCCTCCCTCCACCTCCACGACGAGATCCTCCAACTGAAGAAGAAGCAGGACGTGCGACGCTTCGGTGGGCGAGAGATCCGCACGGGCAATGATATCGTCAATATGGACCGGTTCAAGACTGATTAGCTCATACACACGGCGTTCCCGATCGGTCAGGGTCACCTCGTCCTCGGCCTCCTCGACGGGCGCCACGCCACGGACGATCCGCCGTAGGTCGGTGAACTCCTCGAGGATGTCGTCCACCGACTCGACGAGTTTCGCTCCCTGCTTGATCAGGCGGTTCGTTCCCGCCGACGTCATCGTGGAGATGTTGCCGGGAACCGAGAACACTTCGCGGCCCTGTTCGAGGGCGAGCCGCGCCGTGATGAGCGAGCCGCTCCGCTCCGGAGCCTGCACGACCACCACGCCGCGCGACAATCCGGACAGAATCCGGTTCCGCTGCGGGAACGTCCATTTCGCCGGTGGCATCCCGAGCGGGTACTCGGAGAGCACGGTCCCCTCGACAGCGATCCGCTCGTACAGGGGCTGATTCCGCTTCGGGTACGGGACGTCCACGCCGCAACCGAGAACCGCGACCGTCTGACCGCCGACGTCGAGCGCGCCCTGATGCGCGGCCGCGTCAATTCCGACCGCCAGTCCGCTCACGACGCTGATTCCGCGAAGTGCAAGCTGGCTCGCCAGTTTGGCCGCCACCATCTTCCCGTACTGTGTTCCGCGGCGTGTGCCCACCACCGCAATGGCCTTCGACGTGTCGATCGGAAGGTGGCCACGCGCGTAGAGAGCCAGCGGCGGATCGTCGATTTCGCGTAGCAGCGCCGGGTACTCCGAATCGACGAGCGTCACGATCCGCACCCCGGCCTTCTCGGCCTTCTCGATCTCCTGGTCGACGGCGGAATCGCTCCGCCCGGACGCGATGGCCTCTCCGAGCACAGCCGACCCGAACAGCTCGCAGAACCGGCCCGCCGGCGCGTCCCAGATCGCCGAGAACGACTCGAAGTGCGCGAACAGGCGCTTCGCCCGCTTCGGAGTCAGCTGCGGAATCAGGTTCAGCCCGATGAGGCATTCCTTGTCTGTTCGGTTCATGGCGCAGAAGCCTAGGGCGCGCGGCCCGTTCGGTCAACCTCCTTCGACGATGCGAGATTGTCATCGATGGCGAGGCTCGATGCGATTCGGGGAGCGTCCAGTCGGTCCCTCCCGATCTTGCTCGCTGGAGCCGATCGGACTATCATCGCTGTGTGGTCTTTGACATATGGGGGTGACTGGCTTCGACGGAGCCACCAAACGAAGGCTGCAGGCGGAGCATCGCAATCTCCTTAAACTGGCGAACCAAACAACAACTGCGAACACAACGACTGCGACATACGCATTCGCTGCTCCTTCTCTTAACTAGAGAGGGCCGTCTTGTAGGGTTTCCCGCGGACCCTACGTAGGCGTCGCTTAGCGGGTATACCGCGCTCAGGCGCTTCCTCTGACGCGGTGAACACTTAGGAGGCTGGGCACGCGCCATCCCGCTCGTGGGAGGACTCGTGTCGAGACAAAGCGCGAGACTAAGCCTGTAGACGCCGACCGGCGGTTGCTTCGGACGCGGGTTCGACTCCCGCCACCTCCACCAGACGCGCGGCCGACCGCCAGTCGGCCGCGTTCTTTTCCCCTCTTGGACTCACCCAGCGCCGTCGATGGAACCCGTCCTCTTCCCAGAGCCCACTCCTCACCTGGGTTGGAATGGACAGACGGCCTTGAACGCTGCGCCCCGCCCAACAAGAATGCTGAGACCGACACGGGGTGAGTGAGGGGGTTATGGCGAACCAACCGTCCGCAGGCCCGTTCGACGAGATCATCGATCGACGAGGCACCGACAGCACAAAGTGGAGCTCCTTCGACGAAGACATTCTCCCGATGTGGATCGCGGACATGGACTTTCTCTGTCCTCCCGCCATCCGCGAGGCGCTGAAGGATCGAATCGAGCACGGCATCTTCGGCTACACGGTCGAGCCCAAGGACTTGCGTCCCCGCCTCGCCGAGTACCTGGAGCGCCACTACGCGTGGAAGGTAGCGCCCGATGCGTTCGTGTTCCTTCCGAGCGTCGTCGTCGGCTTCAACCTCGCGTGCCAAGCGGTGACGCGCCCGGGAGACGGCGTCGTCGTCCAGCCTCCTGTCTACTACCCGATCCTCGCCGCGCCGAAGAACGCCCGTGCCGAGGCCCTCCACTGCCCGCTGTCGCGACCCTCAAGCGGCCGCTACGAGATCGATTTCGACCGCTTCGAGGCGACCATCACGGACCGCACACGCCTCTACATGCAGTGCAACCCGCACAACCCTGTGGGACGGGAGTTCTCGAGAGAGGAGCTCCGCCGGGTCGCGGACATCGCTCTTCGGCACAATCTCTTCGTCTGTTCGGACGAAATCCACGCCGGGTTCGTCTACGACGGCCGGCGCCACACGCCCATCGCCTCCCTCGGGCCGGAGATCGAGGCGCGAACCATCACCCTGACTGCTCCGTCGAAGGCGTTCAACGTGGCAGGCCTCCACGTTGCCGTCGCCGTGATCCCGAACAAGGACCTGCGCGAGCAGTACGTGCAGGCGAAGCGCGGCCTCGTTCCGTCCGTTAGCGCCCTCGGCTACACCGCGGCGCTCGCCGCCTACCGCGACGGCGACGCGTGGTTCGCCGAACTCCTGTCGTACGTCCAAGCGAATCGCGACTTCGTCGTCGACTACATCCGGTCCGAAATGCCGGGCGTCGGGGTCAGTCCGATCGAGGCGACGTACTTGGCGTGGCTCGACTGCCGGAACGCGGGGATCCCCGGCGATCCCTACGAATTCTTCCTCCGCGAGGCTCACGTCGCGACCATCCCCGGAGCCATCTTCGGTCCTCAGGGTGACGGGTTTGTCCGATTCAACTTCGCGTGTCCCCGCGCCATGCTCATCGAGGGACTCGAGCGGATGCGGAGCGCGATCCGCGAGTGGCGAGACCGCCCAACACCCGACCTCGTCGATGAGGCCGCGGCGACCGCCTGGCACGCTTCCCGCGTGGCGGGGTAGACTTCCGCTGCTTCGGACAAGGGGGAATCAACTCCGCTGTGGACCGCACCGCGCTTCGCGTGCAGGGAATTGTCAAGGACTTCGATGGACTACGCGCCGTCGACGGAATCAGCCTCGAGGCCAGCCGCGGCGAGATCCTCGGCTTCCTCGGGCCAAACGGCGCGGGGAAGACGACATCCATCCGCATCATCCTCGGGATCTTCGAGCCCGACGAGGGAGAGATCTCGATCCGCATCGGCGGGCTCACCGGCCGCCTTCTGAAGGAGCGCACCGGCTACTTGCCTGAGGAGCGGGGCCTCTACTCGGACGCCACGGTGCTCGACGCGCTTGTCTACTTTGCCGAGCTGAAGGGCCTACGCCGCGCCGACGCCCGCCAGCGCGTGCTTCGCTGGCTCGGCCGGTTCGACCTGGTTCCATGGGCCAACAAGAAGGTCGAGAAGCTCTCGAAGGGCATGCAGCAGAAGGTGCAGTTCATCGCCGCCGTGGCCCACGAGCCAGACCTACTCGTCCTCGATGAGCCCTTCTCCGGTCTCGACCCGCTCCACCAGGATCTTCTGAAGGACGTCATCCGCGAACTGCGGGATGCGGGCGCCGCGATTCTGCTCTCGGCGCACCAGATGAACCAGGTCGAGGAGCTGTGCGACCGGGTCTTCCTTATCAACCGAGGACGCCAGGTCTTCTACGGGACCCTCGACGAGATCAAGTCCCGGGATGGCGAGCACGTCGTTCGCCTTCGATTCGAGGGATCGGCCGAGTCGCTCGCCGCGCTTCCCGGGGTTGAGAGCCTCGCGGTCCGCGGCGATCGCGCGTCCCTCCGCCTCGGGCGTGGCGCGTCCCCCGACGCGTTCGTGCGCTCCTTGCCCGTGGCACTCACCGTGCTCGAGCTCTCCGTGACGAGGCCCCCGCTACACGACATCTTCGTGCGCGCAATCGAGAAGGAGAACCATGAGGCTGCGTAGCGTCATCCGCTGGGAGTTCCTCCGCACGATCCACAGCAAGCAGTTCCTCATCATCTCCCTCCTCATCCCCGCCATGGTGGCCATCGCCATCTTCGCCGCCACCTCGGCCGACAAGGGCGCGCAGCAGAGCCTGCGCGAACCGCCTCCGCCGTCCGTCGTCGCCCTGATCCTCGCGATGATCCTGTTCATGGGCGCATTCCTTTCCGGCGTCATGACACTCTACAGCGTGGTCAAGGAGAAGCAAGGCCGCGTCGTCGAGCTTGTTCTGTCGAGTATCTCGGCGCAGGAGATGATGGCAGGCAAGGTCATCGGCCTCGGCATCGCTGGCCTGATCCAGGTTGCGGTGTGGGCCGCCGCCGCCTACTTCGTGGCGAGCCGGTTCACGCCGATCTCCCTCGCCGCGCTGGGCCCCGTCCATTGGATCACGTACCCGCTCTACTTCGTCCTCGGGTTCATGCTCATCGCCTCGATCTACGCCGCCACGGGCGCCGTGATGAAGGACGTTCAGTCCGGCGGTGCTTCCGGACTCGTTGGACTCATCCCCTACGTGCCCGTCATGTTCTCGGCTTTCATCATCGAGAACCCGAACCACGTGCTCGTGCGCATCGCCGGGTTCATCCCGCCGTTCACTCCGTCGGTGATGCTGCTCCGCGTCGGCGTCGGCGCCGCCGCGGCGTGGGAGATCGCGTTGAGCCTCGTCTCCCTCACGGTCGGGGTTCTTCTCACCATGCGGTTCGCGGCCCGCATCTTCGAGATCGGGCTCCTAATGTACGGGAAAGCGCCGAGCATCCGGGAGCTGTGGAGGTGGGGGAGGATTCGGCACGCCCGGTAGGCTACGGGAGCTTCTCCCCACGCAGACTCGCAAGCCGTTCGAGAAACCTCCGGGCGTCGGCCGCGCGGATCTGACCCCGGCCGAACGCCAGACCGCGCCCGTCGGGCAGCTGGATGCGGAGCTCTCCGTCTCGGAACTCCGCCTCAACCTCGTCCAGCCGCTGCTCCAGTCCTCCTCCGTACCGTTGTAGGGTTGAGATCCACTTCGGCAGGTCCTTCGTCAGGCGGTTCGCAAGCCTACGCTTGAGAGCCGCGACCGCTCCCCTCTCTCCCTCCGCCGGCTCGAGCTGTGCGCGGATGACCTCGAGCGTTTCCTCAAGCGGCTTCGCGAACTCCAGGACCAGCTTGTGGTCTTCGGTCAGGACCAGATCGAGGCTGTCGTCGGCGAGCGATAGCTTCTCCACCTCGTCCCGCCACACGAACTCATAGAGACGGTGCGGGCCGAGGCCTTTGAGATCTCTCTCCCCGAGGTCCCGGAAGTGCAGGTCTGCACGATGGCGTGTCTGCTCCACGATCGACCCGTCGACGACGATCTGACACCCCTTGGCGGCGTCGGCCAGACGCTTCGCGAGGTTCACCGAGTTCCCGAACAGGTCGTCGCCCGTCCGAATCGCAGGCCCCCACGTGAGCCCGATCCCGGCGCAGGCGGCGTCGTCGCCTCGCGATTCGTTGTACGCGGACAACGCCTCCTGGGTTCCTGCGGAACACGCAATGGCGCACTCGGCGTCGTCGAACGAGGTCATCACGCCGTCGCCGTAGGTCTTGAGAAGTCGACCGCCGTGGCGCGCGACCTGCTCCTCCACAAGCCTCTGCAGGGCGCGCGCGACTTCGAGCGCCGCCTCGTCGCCTCGTTGCGCCGTGAAGCTCGAGAACCCCCGCAGGTCGCTGAACCCCACCGCCAACGGCTCGCCGCTCGCCACCCCGCCTCCTTCTCCGAACCCGACCGATTCTACTCCCGCGGGAGCGGAACGCGGCAACAGAAAGGGCCGTCGGGACCTTGCGGCGCCGACGGCCCAAGCCTTTCTCCACGATGTCTAGCGGTTGATGAAGAGGATGCCCTTCCCCGAGAACTCCTTCTCCCCGGACGATGCCGCAACGACGTAGATGTATCCGCCGTTCGCCAGGAGATCCCCATCGTTC
>JAPLGD010000100.1 GCA_026390345.1 Candidatus Bipolaricaulota bacterium
AGTTGATCCCGTCAGACCACAACGTAACGTCTACCTGGACACCGACGAAGCCGTCCGCCTTGATGCCCTGCAAGTACTTCCCCACCTGCTCGTCAGTCATGTACCCTCGCGTGAAGGGGTTGAACCAGGTCGCCCCGACACTGGCGAAGCGATGGCTCGCGCCAAACCGGACGGCGCTCTTCACGATTGCGGCCAACTGGTGAGTAGTCCCATCAGCGACCGTCACTCTGATCTCGTACGCGTACCCCATGATCGCGTGGTCTGTGTGGTCGCTCTTTGGGGAGTGCTCCTCGGGGTTCCCATCGAACGTCTTCATCTGCTCGTTGGTCAGTACGTCAAGCTTATCAGGCAGGAACCGCATCTTGATCCCGTTGCGGTACACCTCGACCTTCGTGATCTGGCTCTTGTCGAGCCATGAGGCGTGGTTGATCTTGATCGAGTCGCTGTCGTAGATGTCGGCATGCCCTTCGAGGTCAGTCAGCCAAATCGCCTCGCCTTCCGCGGGGACGTAGAGAGACTCGTCGGGGCCAGGGTAGTGGGCGATCTTCGCCATGATCTCTTCGTAGGTGGTCGGGATTGCGGACGCCGATGCAGCCGTCACTTCGCCAGAGCCCGACGTGATCCACTTCGTGCTCCGCAGCCTTGCCTCTGGCGACCACGTCACCTGGAAGGCCCCGCCCGTGGCCAGGGTTCCCCCGCTGAACGTGAACGACTCGGACTCACCGGAAGCTGCCGACTGCGTGGGGAAGACGCTCTTGTCGTAGCTCGTGATCTGCACAGCCTCGGAGAATGTGATAACGACGCCCGTCGCAGTCGTGCCGGTCTCGTTCTTGAGCGTGGTCGTTGCGGCCAGGCCAACCAGAGCGACAGCACCCAGCAGCAGGGCCACGATGCGTGCGATGCGCTTCAACGCATCCTCCTCACCGTTCTTCCCTCACAGTCCTCAGGTGCCTCCATCATCTCTGCGCAGCCTCTCTGACGTCACGGCATGCGTACAGCCTTGCCGGTACCTGGGAACATGAACAGCTCTCGCCTTCCATCTTCACTGTAGTCAATGTGGAAGTCGACGCTGCTGGCAAGCAGTTTCTCGGGAGGGAACACCACCGCGAAAAGGTCCCTGGGGAACCACGCGCTCACAGTCCTGTCGCCCACCTGGATGAGCGCACCCGAAACTGAGCCGATCTCATTCCATTGCCCTTGTACGTCCATTGCGAGCCTTGCCAGGAGGCGATCTGGGTACAGCATCGCGTAGAAGGATGTGGTCCCCAACCGGAAGGCCACAATATACCCGTACTTTCCTATGCGATCGCTGGCGTCGAGTTCCACCTTGACCGCGAGGCCCGTATCGAACACACCAGCCGAGCACGTTCTTACATGGCATCCCTGCCGGCCCCAGAAACGCGCATTCGCCAGGTTGCGGTCTCCCTCGTAGTAGAAGCTTATGGTCGGACTTGCCGCGAACTTGAGGCACGGTTGGATCGCGCTCCAGTCTATGCGATCGGCGCTCGGTCTAGCAGACTCAATGGCCGCCCAGGCCGCATCCAGCACTTCCTGGCGCTGCTGAAGAGGTTGCTGTGGCCCTTGGCTTGTGACGGGTGCGGCGAAGTCTCCTGGGGTCACGAATCCCAGAGCCAGCTCGGGCAGACGCCCCAGGGTCTCTGCGAGCAGCTCTTGCTCACGGCCTTCTGAGACGAAGCACACGACTGTCCAGATGCCCGCTTCATCGATATCAACGCACAGCCGGTCACCGCAGACCTCCGCATCCGTCGGCACTGGTCCCGGAAGGTCCGGCGACAGCAGGTAGACATTGAAATCCGTTACACCAGAAGGGAGTTGGCGAATCGGGATGCTGACGCGAATGCGACCAGTGGGGGCTACCGTGTCAGACTTCATGTCGTAGTTGTAGTTGACGATGTGAACCACCGCTTGCTCGTCACTCACAAGCGACCTCGCGTTCAGATTGGCGGGAGGAACCTTCCCGTCGCCTGTCAGCTCGATCCGCTCTGCGAGAACACCATCCGGTAGCCCAGCCAGAAGGCGAGCAAGTCTTGTGGGGGATGGGGTGTTGAAGTAGTCGTCAACGGCATCACTGGCTTCAAGAACACTACTCTGTGGTGCTCCGGCACGGCGAATCGCAGCAGCAGCACTCTGGGAGTAGCTGATCACCTTGCCACCGGCAGCGGCGTATTGTCCAAGCAACTCCGCTGCCTGATCGGACAGCACGGTCTTGTTCGGGACCAGCACCCACGAGTACTGTCGTGCCTCATCAATGGTAGGCATGTGCCCAATATGATCGCCGTCACCGACTACTAGAACGTCGTACTGGATCGAGGCATCGCACAGCGCGGCACTGAGATCGAGAAACGGTTGGTGGGCAGGGCTCATGAGTTGAGCGTCAACCGAGCAATACGGGTACAGCACTGCGACCCCACCACGAAGCGAGTTCTCCTCGAACAGGTACTGGTGGTCGAGTACGAACCGGTAGTAGTAGCCAATCTGATCCAGCTCTCCTGTGAACCTGCCGGGGCTGACGCCGGATGCTTGGTCGTATGCATAGATGTCGTAGGGCAAGTAGAAGCCTCCGCCTCCAGCGTATGCATCAGCAATGAGTACGCGCAGGAGCTGATCCGTGGAGTCGCGGCTCATCAGGTCCGCGTTGGTGTAGATATCGGTCATGAAGTAGACGCGCTTGCCGAGGCCTGCCGCCAACCGAGCAAGAGGAGCGACTGACGCTGCGGGTGGGTAACCAAGCCTCTTGTAGCCAACCTCACTCGTGAACCAGTCGAACAGGTCGACGAACTTCATCCCCGAAGACTCCAACTCGTAGATGTTCGCAGTGAACGGTAGGTAACGACCTTGTTTCTCGGTTGCATATTGCCTTACGGTTCCGACGACTCTGCGCATCACATCCGCTACTGCCCCGCTCTGATACGCCATGTACTCACCGAAGAGCGGGACCTGTGAAGCCCCACCGGACTTCCACTGTTTCGCGTATCCGTGGGCCCTGACGTAGTCCCTGTAGTTGAAGGACTTCGGGTCGGTGATCCGGTACTTGCTTTGTAGCTGTGCCGCTGTGTAGTGACTGGATAGGTAGTCTCGGAACCCAGCCAAGCAGTACTCGCAGAAGCACCCACCGGCGTTGTACACCGACTGAGGGGTCCCGTAGATCTCGTCAAGGAGAACAGCGTCCGCGCCTAGGTCGACGGCGGCACACGCTCTCTCGATCATGTAGTCCTGCCATACGGGGTTGTTCGTGCAGCCCCAGTAGAACGGACTCACTGAGCCCTTCTGGTACCAACCGACGACACATCGTTCCCCGGCTATGTCGACACAGGACGCCTGGACAAGCTCAGGCCTGCGAGCGAATGCCGTCTCGCTCGTCGTGAAGGTGCTGAACCCTAGAGTGTATGGGCGCTCGTCTGCCACGGATCGCTTGATACTCTCTGGAACAGTCCTTAGCAGCTGTGCTTCAAGGTCAAAGCCGCTTCCCCAGCCGATGCACGTTACAAACCAGGAGGCTGCCTGCTCCGGACTTGCCTGAAATGAAACGACCTGTGGATGTCGCAGCCACTCCACCATGTCCGGAGTGGCACTCCACAACACGGGCTCCTGCTGAGACGGCCTGGCATCATGCAGGCCCGATTCGGTCACAGCCGAGGCCTGCCGAATCCACTCCGTGCTTCTCACCCTTGCGCCAGTCGGCGACCACGTCACCTGGAACGTGCCGCCAGCAGGAAGCGTTCCACCACTGAAGGTGAACGACTCGGACTCACCGGAAGCTGGCGACTGCGTGGGGAAGACGCTGTTGTCGTAGCTCGTGATCTGCACAGCCTCGGAGAATGTGATGACGACGCCGGAGGCTGTTGCTCCGGATCGGTTCGTCAGCTTCTCAGACGCTCCGAGGCACAGCAGGACAACACCCAGAATCGCGACAACCAGGACGACGGCGAGCCTCTTCATCCACCAGCCCTCCTTGGAGGAGATCATAGTGGACACACAGAGACTCGTGAAGTGGGGGCCAAGATGATGGAGATGAGCGCTAGAATATGCAATACTACGAGCGTCTACCTACAGATTGGGCCTGCCTGGACTCGAACCAGGGACCTCCCGCTTATCAGGCGAGCGCTCTAACCAGCTGAGCTACAGACCCTCGAGAAACGCGGCAATGGTATCGGTCGTCTTCGGCGCTGTCAAGCATCGGGCTGCGGAAAGCGCAGACTGGAACCGCGACATCAACCCTCGGACTCTTCGTCCGCCGCGTGGGACCGCAGGGCGTCGACAAGCGCGTCGAGGTTCCCCTCCATGACGCCCGGCAGGTCGTACAGGCTGAGGCCGATCCTATGGTCCGTCAGCCGACTCTGCGGGAAGTTGTACGTGCGGATCTTCTCGCTTCGGTCGCCGGTTCCGATGAAGCTGCGGCGCGTGGCCGTCAGCTTGTCGTGCTTCTCTTGCTCGAACTTGTCGTGGAGCCGGGCTCGCAGGACGCGCATCGCCTGGGCACGGTTCTTCATCTGGGACTTCTCGTCCTGGCAGCTCACGACGAGGCCTGTCGGGATATGGGTAATCCGGACCGCGGAGTCGGTCGTGTTGACGCTCTGGCCTCCCGGTCCCGTCGAGCGGAAGGTGTCGATCCGAAGGTCGTTCGGGTCGATCTCCAGCTCCACCTCCTCTGTTTCGGGCAGGACAACGACGCTCGCTGTTGAGGTGTGGATGCGGCCCTGCGCCTCCGTCTCCGGCACAAGCTGCACGCGGTGGACCCCCGACTCGTAGCGCAGGAGCCCGTAGGCGTTCTTCCCCTCGATGGAGAATGTCAGCTGCTTGAAGCCGCCGAGCGCCGTGGGGTGGCTGTCGAGGAGCGAGACCTTCATTCGCAGCTTCTCGGCGTACCGGGCGTACATCCGGAACAGGTCGGCGGCGAACAGGCTCGACTCGTCGCCGCCGGTGCCGGCACGGACCTCGACGATCGCGTTCTTCTCGTCATCCGGATCGGGCGGCGCGAGGAGACGTCGGAACCCGACCGCGAGCTCCTCAAGCCGGACGCGATCGCCCTCGATCGCCTGATCCAGCTCGGCGCGAAGCTCCTCGTCGGAGTCGCGCAGCTCCTCCATCTCCTGGATGGACGTCTGGAGCTTCTGCCACTGCGACCCCGCCTGGATCAGCTCGCCCAGCCGCGCATAGCGCTGGGAGATCTCGCGGTAGTCCGAGCGCGCGTACGCGTTCGGGTCCGAAAGCTGCCGTTCGAGGTCCGCGCGCTCTTCCTGGGCTCGCGCCAAGTGATGCAACACATCGAGACTTCCCATATCGAGGGAAACGCTACGTTACGCCGCGCGGGCTTTCAACCTGTCTAGGCAGAGAAGCGGCCGCGCAGGAAGGTGACCTGGTCTTCGAGCGACGCGATGCGGGCGTCCTTGTCGGCGATTCGCGCGTACAGCCCCGCGATCACCGTGTGAGATCCGACGACGGCCTCGCGCCGGCAGGTCTCAAGCTCGCCGCGAAGGAACATGACCTCTTCCGCCAGGATGCGCTCCACGTCGCTCGCAAAGTCGACGGCGTCGAGCGAAGCCTGCGACAAGAGCCGATCCACGAAGTTGTCCGATTCCATACGTCTACGCTACTCGGGCTCGCAGGGCGAAGGAGGACAGGGGACCCCCAGGGAGTGTCCCTTCGTCCCATCCCTACGCTCCCCACGTCACGCCTGCCGCGGGGAGCGGCGGCTACAGTGACGGGGTTAGGAAGAACGAATGAGCAAGATCACCGTCGACGACAAGGCATGCATCTTGTGCGGCGCGTGCGCCAACGTGTGCGTGAGCGCGCAGGTGTACGACATCGGCTCGCGGGCCGCGGTGGCCGCCCGGCCGGAGGCTTGCTGGGGCTGTGGGCAGTGCGTGTCGGTGTGCCCGGTCGACGCCATCGATCACGACGACTTCCCGCTCGACAAGTGCCCGCCGATCGACGAGCGTCACTTGCCTCCGATCGACGACCTCGTGAATCTCTTCCGCTCGCGTCGCTCCAATCGAACCTTCTCCGACCGGGACGTGTCGCGCGACCTCGTCCGCGAGTTGGTCAGCATCGGTCGCTGGGCGCCCACGGCAAGCAACAACCAGGGGCTCGATTGGGTCGCGATCGACGATCGCACTCGCATCGCCGAACTCTCGGGGGCAACTGTTCGCACGCTTCTCCGCTGGGCCGGCTGGGCGCGGAACCCAATCGCCCGGCTCGCCATGAGGCTCGTCCTGGGACGGGAAAACGCCCAAGCCGCTTGGCGCAGCCTCGCCGGCGCCCGATCACTCGCCGATCGTGCGCGGGACGGCGTCGACCCGATCTTCTACCGCGCCCCGGTGCTCCTGATCGGCCACACAAAGCCGCGAAGCCCCTTCAGCCGGGACGACACGATCTACGCCACGTACAACCTCATGCTCGCCGCGGAGCGCCGCGGTCTTGCGACCTGTCAGATCGGACTCTTCCAGCTCCCGCTCGCGCGAAGCCGCAAGCTCCGCCGAGCGGCGTCACTCCCCGAAGATCGCGTGCCTCAGGTGTGTTTGGTGCTCGGCTACCCACAGTACCAGTTCCGTCGAGTGGTGCTGCGGCGTGTCCCGGACCTCGTCTGGAATCCGCGCTAGGCGCGCTCTTCTTCCCCTTGCAGCGCCCGTCGAGAACCCTAGGGCTTCTTCGACGTCGACGGCGCCTTGGCCGATGACGTCGCGGGGACGGCTGGAGCCTGCTCTTCTTCGAGGTAGTCGATGAACTTGTGCAGGCCGTCGATGATCCCGAGCGCGATCTTGTCCTGGTAGACCGGATCTATGAGAAGCGCCCGCTCGTTCGGGTTCGTGATGTACCCGACCTCGACGGCGATCGCCGGCATCTTCGTCCGCTGCAGGTACAGCTCCTGCGATCGGACGCCGCGGTTCCGTCCCCCCGTCGCCGCGCTGGCGCTCTCGAGAACCATCGACGCGAGCACCCAGCTTGGGTCGGAGTCCTTGCGGGTCGAGTCGACCCACGTCTCCATCCCGACGACCTCGGGGAGGTCGAACGAGTTCACGTGGATCGTCAAGTAGATCGACGCCTTCGCCTCTTCGGCGCGTCGAATCCTATCCTCAAGCGGGATGTAGAGATCGACCGTTCGCGTCATGTACGGTCTCATCTTGGGGTCGGACTGCATCTGAGCCTGGACCCGCTTCACAATCGCGAGGTTGACGTTCTTCTCGAGGATGTCGCCGACCACACCGCCCGGATCCTTGCCTCCATGCCCGGCGTCGAGCGCGATGACGTACTTCGCCGACGAGCGGCCACCCGAGGTCGAAGACGGACGATGGAGCACAAGAACGAGAGCAACCGCCGCAGCGGCCGCAAGGACAAGGATCGTAAGGGCGATGTAGCCACGTCTGTTCATGGGGCAGAGCGTATCGGCCTTTGAGGCCGTCGGTCAGCGCACCGGCCCCTGGGGAGGGTGACCCGCGCTCCCGTCGCTTGGTGGACACACTTCCCTATCCGGAAGGGGAGCAATGACCGTACGCCGACGCGACGCCTACCCGGGCGAGTCCGAGCGGATTGTCAGGACGGAGCACCGCGCGATACGAACGACTTTCTCCGCCACCGAGCCGAAGAGGCGAAGGCGGCGGCCGCTCGTGCCGTGGCTGGCGACCACGATGAGATCGATGCCCTCCTCCTCGGCGACCCGCGCGATCTCGTGCGCCGCGTCGCCGAGCGTGACCATCGTGCGCGTCGGCACGGACGCGGGCACCCGCAGCGCCCGCCGCTCGTCGAGCGAGCGTTGCGCGCTCTTCATCAATTCGGCCTGGTAGGTGGCGATGTCGAAACCCGGCGCCCCGGTCGGGCTCTCAAGCACCGGGATCGCGCCGACGACGTGGATCAGGATGAGCTCGGCTTTGAAGTGCTCGGCGACTTCCCCCGCCGCGATGATCGCCCGGCACGCGGGCTCGCTGAAGTCCGTCGGACAGAGGATCTTCTTGAACGGCAGCATGTCGACCTCCTTCCCGGCTCTCGTAGCCTCACCCCCACCGTAGGTTGACCCCCGCCCGAATTCAAGGGGCGCACGAAGTCCATGCGCCAAGCCCGTTCCACGCTGGACCTCGCTCATGCGGGCCCGTACACTGAGCGTCGAACAGCGGGCGTCTCGGCACCCGAGGCGCCCGTTTGTAATCCACATCACAAAAGGAGGGAGGGCATCATGGCAACGCAAGGCGTGCCCCCCCGGGGTGCTACCCCTCGGGGTGTGACCCCTCGGAGCGAGGACTACTCTCGCTGGTACACCGACGTCGTACAGCAGGCGGAACTTGCGGACTACGCGCCCGTTCGCGGCTGCATGATCATCAGGCCCTACGGCTACGAGCTGTGGGACTCGATCAAGATCGCCCTCGATCGCCGCCTCAAGGCGACCGGGCACAGGAACGCCTACTTCCCGCTGTTCATCCCGATGAGCTTCATCGAGAAAGAGGC
>JAPLGD010000068.1 GCA_026390345.1 Candidatus Bipolaricaulota bacterium
TCCCGCGGCGGAAAACAAGGTGCGCTCGGGCGCTTCTGCGCTACGACTTGCGAATCTCCATCTTCGACAGCACGAGGCCCGTCAGAAGCTTGGGATAGAAGTCGGTCGACTTCTGAGGCATCTTCTCGCCGTGGTCGGCGATACGGACCACTTCGTCGGCCGAGGTTGCGTTGAGGATGAAGAACATCTGTTCCGCTCCCGACTCCACACACTTCTTTCCTTTCTCCAGCGTGACGGAGTAGTTGATGTTCGTCTGCTCCTCGAGCGCCTTCGCGTCGATGCCGAGCAGCGGTTCGAGGATCGCCGCGTGGAGGATCGAGACGTCAAGTCTGCAGTAGTCCTTGGACCACGAGCCGCCGATGAGGTCGTCCATGACGCGCTCATCACGCAGCCGGAGGGTGGCCGCCCCGCCCCGCGCGTAGAAGCCGAAGGTGTGCTTTCCCTCTCCAGCGCTCACGGCCTTCTCCATGTCCTCGAAGCTTGCATAGCGGGCCACCTCGAAGCACTCGCTCGCCTTCGTCAGGAACGCCTGCGGTGCAAACCCCGGAACTCCGTGCACCATGCGGTGGATGGGGCGGATCGACATCCCCGGCTCGGCCACGTTGAACAGGGTCATCAGCCGGGCGTCGAATGACTCCGTCGCCGCGGGGGTCCATCCCCGCTCTCGGCACTCCCGCATGTAGTTCACGGAGGTCTCGTAGCGGTGGTGGCCGTCGGCGATGTAGAGGTCCTTGTCCCGAAGCGCCGCCTGAACCGCGGCGATCGTCTTCGGGTCGGAGATACGCCACACACGGTGCTGGTTCCGATCGGCGTCCTCCGCGATCATCTCCGGTGTCCGATCGGCGATCGCCGCGGACAACGCGCGGTCCGCGACGCGCTTCGCGTCGTGGTAGAGCATGAACACGTGCTCGAAGTTCGCCTCCGAGGCACGCATGAGCTTCAGCCGATCCTCCTTCGGCCCCTTCAGGGTCTTCTCGTGGGCGTGAACCTTTTCCGGCTCGAGTTTCGCGAGGGCCATCACGCCCTTCCGAACCAGCCGCTGGCCGCCGAAGGTGTACTCCTGGTGATAGACGTAGAGAGACGGCTCGGGGTCGCGGACGAGAACGCCCGAGGCGAGCCACTCTTGGAACGTGCGAGCCGCGCGCGTGTAGACGTTGTTCCGCTCGTCATCGCTCAGCTCCGCCCGCCCCTTGATGATCCGGACCATATTGAGAGGACTTCGCGCGTAGAGCGTCGTCTGGACGTCCTCCGGCACGCGGTCGTACGGCGGCGTGACCACGTCGGTCAGGGAGCTGATCTTCTTCGCATCGTAGCGGACGCCGCGGAATGCGTTGATCTCGGCCATCGCCTCTCCTTAGCGGGTTCGAGCGAACTCAATCACGATCCTCGCCGCTTCGTCGCCGACGCGCGCCTGCGCTTCCTCCGTGGCGGCTCCGATGTGCGGGGTCAGCGAAACGCCGTCCAGCGCGAACAACGGGTGATCGGCGGCGGGCGGCTCGGTGGCGAAGACGTCGAGCGCCGCCCCCGCAACCTTCCCCGTTCGCAGCGCCTCGACGAGGGCGGCTTCGTCCACCACGCCGCCGCGGGCGCAGTTGACAATCCTGACGCCGTTCTTCATCTTCTGGATCTCCTTCGCGCCAATCACCGCGCCCACGCTCGGATCGAACGGGATGTGGAGGGAGATGAAGTCGGAGGCCGCGAGAAGCTCGTCCAAGGGCACCATGCGCACAGCCTTCGGAATGGGACTCGTCTTGAGGTACGCGTCGTAGCAGACGACCGTCATCCCCAGGGCGTGCGCCTTCGCCGCCAGGAGCTGCCCGATCCGGCCGATTCCGATGACGCCGAGGGTCTTCCCCTCAATCTCAATCCCCGAGAGCAGTTTCTTCTCCCACTTCCCGGTCTTCATCGACGCGGTCGCCCGCCCGATGTGGCGCGCCAGAGACAAGATGTGACCGAGCGCCAGCTCCGCGACGGAGTTCGAGCTCGCCGCCGGCGTGTTCCGGACCGCGATGCCCTTCTCGGCCGCGTACTCCGCGTCGACGTTGTCCAGCCCGACGCCGGCGCGCACGATCAGCTTCAGGTTCTTTGCGGCGTCAATGATCGGAGCCCGCACCTTCGTCGCGCTCCGCACCACGATCGCATCGTAGCTTGCGATCTCGGCCTTCAACTGATCGGGAGAGAGATCAGTCTTCTCATCGACCGTCAGCCCGGCTCCGCGCATCGCCGCCACGGCCGACGCGTCCAACGGATCGGAAGCCAACACTCGAAACGCCATACCCACCTCCCGCTCCTAGAACCCTAGGATGTCGTCGAGCGCCTGGAGAAGCCCCTGGATCTCGTCGATCTGCAGATCGCCCATGTGGGCGATGCGGAACGTCTTCCCCTTAAGGTCGCCGTAGCCGTTCTCGATCCGCGCGTTGTACACACTCGCCAATGTCTTGATCATCGCCGACGCATCGATGTTCTGGGTGTTCTTGACGCAGGTCAGCGTCTGCGACCAGTACCCCTCTTCCGGATAGATGTCGAAGTGCTTTTTCGCCCACGCCTGGACGATGCCCGCCATCCTCGAATGACGCTCGAAGCGCTTCTCCATCCCCTCGGCGAGCATGTCGGTGAGCTGGGCATTCAGCGCGAATAGGTGGGGAATCGCCGGCGTGGCCGGGGTCTGATTCTTCTGATGGAACTTGTACATATCCGGTAGATTGAAGTAGTAGCTTCGCGGAGGGACGCTCTTCGCGCGCTCGAGCGCCCGTTCGCTCACCGCGGCCACGGCGAGGCCCGGAGGAAGCGCGAATGCCTTCTGAACGCCGGCCAGAACGTAGTCGAGGCCCCACGCGTCGGTGTCGATCTTCGTGCCCGCCATGCCGCTGACGGCATCCACGAGGAGGAAGACGTCGCGGTGCTGCCGCACAACCTCCGCGATCGCCTCGAGCGGGTTCATCAGCCCCGTCGACGTTTCGTTGAACACGAGGGTCACGGCGTCGTACTTCCCGGTCGCAAGCTGCTCGTCGAGCATGGAGGGCTTGATCGCCGTGTCCCAAGGGATCGCGAACTCGTCGCACGGAACTCCGTTCCCTTTCGTGATCTCGTGCCACCGGTGCGAGAACGCACCGTTCACAAGGTTCAGGCAGCGCTTGGCGACCAGGTTCGTGACTCCGGCCTCCATCGCCCCCGTGGACGAAGACGTGAAGAGAAGCACGGGGTTCTTCGTCGAGAGAACCTGCTGAAGCTTCGGCTGGATCGCCGCATAGAGCTCGGAAAACTCCGGCGATCGATGGTGGATCTGCGGTGTCGCCAACTCCTTGAGGATCTCCGGACGCACCTGGGTCGGTCCCGGCGTGAACAGACGCTTGAACATCATCGCCTCCCTAACTACGTCATTGGACGGCGTCCCGAGGATACCCTTGTCCGCTTCGGACCGCAAGAATGTGAGATCCCATCCGCTCGGCGCCTCCGAACCTTGGCGTCCTTGCCGGTCCGGACTAGAATCAACGCGAGAACTTAAGGAGGACAGATGAGTCCCGTCTTGATCGGCATCCTGGCCGCCGTGGTCATCATCGTGTTGTGGGCCATTGGAGTCTACAACCGCCTCGTGCGCCTTCGAGTGCAGGGCGAGGAGTCCTGGCGCGACATCGATACGCAACTGAAGCGACGCTGGGACCTCATCCCGAACCTCGTCGAAACGGTGAAGGGGTACGCCACTCACGAGAAGGAAGTATTCACGAAGGTCACCGAGGCCCGCGCCCACGCGCAGGCGGCGACGGGACCCAAGGAGCTGGCCGCCGCAGAGACCCAGTTGCGAAATGCGATGGTCAACCTGTTCGCGGTCGCCGAGGCGTACCCGCAGCTGAAGGCGAACGAGAACTTCCTCCAGCTGCAGGGATCTCTCGAGGAGGTCGAGGACGCCGTCCAGAAGTCGCGCCGGTACTACAACGCCGTCGTTCGCGACTACAACACGGCCCTCCAGGTCTTCCCCGGCAGCGTCGTCGCGAGCCTGTTCGGGTTCAAACCGCGGGAGTTCTATATGCTCGAGGATGCGGAGCAGCGCGAAGCGCCGAAGGTCAAGTTCTGATGCGTTTCCTCGCCGCCGCCCTGTGTCTCGTCGTCGCGGTTGGAGTCTGCGCCGGAGCGACCCTCTACATCGAGAACTTCGACGCCGCGGTCAACCTCACGTCGACGGGCAACCTCGACGTAATCGAGACCCTGACGGTCGTCTTTGTGACTCCCCACCATGGGATCGAGCGGTACATCACAGTCTCGGACACGACCCGCCTCGGCAAGCGCGTGACGATTGACCTTCGCGTCGGCGAAGTGACGATGGACGGCGAGCGGGTCCCCGTCGAAACCCGGCGCTCAGGAACGCGCGAGTACATCCGAATCGGGGACCCGGACCGAACCGTCACCGGAACCCACGTTTACCGGATCGCGTACACCGCCGGCCGCGCACTCCTCTTCCACAACGACTACCTTCAACTTTACTGGAACGTCACCGGCAATGAGTGGGAGATTCCCATCCGACGTGCGACGGCGGTGTTCGCTCTCCCTCCCGGGACACCTATGGAGAACGTAAGCACGACGAGCTACGTGGGGCCGAAGGGAAGCACGGCGCTCGGGCAGCCCGCCACGGTCGATGCCGCCGGCCGATTCGTCTTCACGGCCGGGGCGCTCAATCCGGGCTCCGGACTGACGATCGACATTTCCATCCCTCGAGGCTTGCTTCCCATCACGCCGCCGACGTTCGCCGAGAAGCTCGGACGCTTCCTCTGGGACAACAAGCTTGCGGCGCTCCCGATCGCGACCTTGGTGTTCATGATTGTTCTTTGGTACCGCATCGGGAAGGACCCTCGGAGGGGCGTAATCGCACCTGCGTTCGAGCCTCCCTCCGACCTCGGGCCGGGAGAGGCCGGGATCCTCGTCGACGACCGAATGGACCTGCGCGACGTCTCGGCGATGGTGATCGGGCTCGCCGTCGGCGGCTATCTCACGATCCGCGAGGAGTCGCCCGACGCGGAGGCGTTTGCTGAGAAGGCCCGCGCCTGGGTCGGCGGCTCATCGACGAAGTACACGTTCGTTCGCGCGCGGCGCTCGCCGGACGACCTGTCCGCGGCGGAGCGCGCGCTCTATGACGCCATCTTCCCCGACGCGGAGGCGAAGGAGACGTCGCTCGACTCGCTCGAGAACCGGTTCTACAAACACTTGCCGACGATCCGCATGCGCCTCTTCGAGGAACTGATCGAGAAGAAGCTCTACGCGAGGAACCCGGAAAGGGTGCGCGCGTCGTATGCCGGATGGGCGGGCGCCCTCGTCGCAGCGGGGGTCGGAGCTGGGGTCGTGTTTGCATCCGTCTATGCGGGAGTCGCCCTCGCCCTCTCGGGGCTCGTCGTCCTCGCCTTCTCGCCGATCATGCCGCGCAAGACGGTCAAGGGAACGCAGGCTCTCGTCGAGGTCCTCGGGCTTTCGGAGTACATCCACCGCGCCGAGGTCGACCGAATCGAGTTCACCGACGCGCCCGCAAAGAACCCCAAGCGGTTCGAGAAGCTCCTCCCGTACGCCGTTGCCCTCGGACTCACGTCGATCTGGGTGCGCCAGTTCGAGGGACTCCTCCGCGAGCCGCCACAGTGGTACTCGGGCGGACCGACGTTCAACGGCTACCTGTTCGGCCTGTCGCTCGGCCGCCTCGCCATGGGGATGCAGAGCACGTTCGTCTCGATGCCGCGAGCGGTTCCGACGACCGGGCGCTCGGCGTGGGGCGGCCACTCCACGTTCGGCGGCGGATTCTCCGGCGGCGGATTCGGCGGAGGCGGCGGACGCGGTTGGTAGTTGCCCGGCGTTCACATTGGTAGTTGCCCGGCGTTCACACAAGATTCACAGCCACCCTGTACGATGCCCATGCGAAAGGGGGACGGGCTCACCTGATGAACTTCCGAACAGCTATGCTGCTCTGTGCCGTTGTGTTCGCCGGCTCGATTCTCGCGTCGGCCTACGAGCTCCCCGCGACGTGCGTGTGCTGGAGCGTCAGTCGGCCACTCACCTGGGCCGACTTCCGCTCCCCGGCGCCAGCCGGCGCCTCCGACCTAATTGACGTCGCCGCGATCCACATGACGATCTGGTGGTCGGCGAGCTACGCGATCCGCAATCAGGGAGGTTCGACGTGGGTAGGCACCGTCGAGAGCTTGTCCGTGGTCAACGCCATGGACGCCGCCCGGTCGTGGGTCGTCGCCAATCGCGAGAGCACTCAGGCGTTGAGCCACGAGCAGACTCACTTCAACTTGAACGAGGTCTATCGGCGCAAGATTGAGTCGGCGCTCCGCTGCCAGCAGGCGACCGGCACGACGGCGGAGGCGACGCAGGGCGTTCTCGCGCAGAAGCTTCACCAGACGGCCGACGCGCTTCTCGACCGCGCTGCCGAGATGCAGTCCCAGTACGACCGAGAAACCCGACACGGCAGCGAAGCCGCGAAGCAAGCGGAGTGGAACCAGCGGGTCGTGAAGTGGCTGGAGCAGCCGTCGCTCGCCCCGTAGAAGAGCCAGGCCCGATTGGACGCAACGGCCCGGCGGTCGCGGAGACAAACCTCCCCCTCGGATGGAACCTGTCGCCGTACAGCGGAGGAGAACCCGATGGAGAATCGGCGCACCATGCAAAGACTCGCGCTTCTTGCAGTCCTAGTCGCCGGCCTTGTGACCGTTCTTGCTGGCTGCTGCATCGGGCCCGTCTGCTCCTAGCAGGCGCCACCCAAGTCCTGCCGCGACGGCCTGCCCGAACGCTACTCCCCCGTCGCCGCACGGCGCCCACTCGTTCATCAGGAACGTAAGCCCCGCCCCTTCCACCGCCGCACGCACCTCGGAAGCGATCGCGTCGTTCACGGCGACTCCCCCCGACAGGCAGACGCTGCGAATCCCGCGCTCCTTTGCGACCGCAATCGCGGCGACCGCCGCGCCCCGAGCCAGGGCGCTCTGGGCCGTCGCCGCAACGCGCTCCGCAGGCTCAACGTAGGACGCTTCCACCAGCGCGCGAAAGACGGGGACGAGATCGATCACCCACCGGGACCCCGATCGACGGACCGGCACGTCCAGGGCGAACGGCGTCCCGCGCGCCGCGAGGGCCTCGAGCCTCATCGCCGGTTCTCCTTCGTACGTTCGCTCCCGGCAGGCACCCAACCACGCCGCAATCCCGTCGAGGAACCGGCCTGCGCTCGTGGTGTGCGGCGCATTCACTCCGCTCTCCCACTGCCGCAGGACCACCGCGGCGGCCTCGGACGACAGACCGCGTTCCTGCAGCGCGGCTTCGATCTTCGCGAGACCGAGACCGTCCTCTGCAAGGTAGGCAGCGGCCACCCGCAGCGGGAACCGCGTTGCGAGGTCGCCACCCGGGAGGCGCACCGGGCGAAGCGAGGCCGCCCGCTCGACCATTGTGCCCCTCGACACAAGGATCTCGCCTCCCCAGGCCGAGCCGTCGGTCCCGTACCCGTAGCCGTCGAGGACGACGCCGACGGCCTCCTCCAGGTGGTGCTCGGCCATCACGGCCGCAACGTGAGCCACGTGATGCTGAACGCGGACAACCTCCCCGCCTGACGCAAGCGCCATCTTCTCGGCGAGCGCCGTCGTGAGGAACCGCGGATGGGCGTCGCATGCGACGATCCGCGGAGTCGCCACGCCGAGCAGCCGCCGCATGTGCTCGATGGCCTTTTCCAGGAAGCCGTACGTCTCGAGGTTGTCGACCGATCCGATGTGCTGGGACATCGTCAGCCCGCCCGCGTCGTACAAGGCGAACGTGAGCCCTGTCTCGGGCCCGAGAGCGAGGATCGGCTCTCGACCGAGGTCGATGGGGAAGCGGGCCGGCGTATACCCGCGCGATCGACGAAGGAAGACGGTCCTTCCGCCCGCCCGGCGCACAACCGAGTCGTCACAACGGGCGACGATCCGTCGGTCGTGGGTCAGCCGGTGGTCGGCGATCCCGGCGGAGTTGCGCACGATCTCCTCGTCGTCGACCCACATCGGGCGCCCCGGACGATTCGCGCTCGTCATCACCAGGGGCCCGCGAAGGCGATCGAAAAGCACCGCGTGCAACGCCGTGTACGGGAGCATGACGCCGACCGTGTGGAGCCCGGGCGCCACCACCCCGGGAAGCACGCCGGCCCGTTGCCGTACCGCGACGATCGGCCGCTCCGGCCGGCGCAGGAGCTCCCACTCTTCCGGGGCAACGATCGCGAACGACGGAACCATCGCTTCGCTCGCCATGACCGCGAACGGCTGGCCGCCACGGCCGAGCCGCCGCCGCAGGAGCGCCAGGGCGGAAGCATCCGTCGCGTCGCAGGCGAGGTGCGTCCCTCCGAGTCCCTTGATCGCCACGATCTTCCCGCACGCGAGAGCCGCCGCGGCTCGATCGATCGGCTCGTCGCCGGAGCCGTCGAACGAGAGGCGCGGCCCGCAGACGGGGCAGGCCGTGGACTCCGCGTGGTAGCGCCGGTCCGCCGGGTCGAGGTACTCGGACTCGCACGCCGGACACAAAGGGAAGTCACGCATCGCGGTGCGCGGGCGATCGTACGGCAGCCCCTCGATGATCGTGAACCGAGGTCCGCAATCGGTGCAGCTTGTCGCCCAATAGCCGCTGTACCGCGTCGCGCCTCGGACCTCGGCCAGGCACGCCGGGCAGATCGACGTGTCCGGCGGGATGGTGCCGCTCGCTGTCCCTTCCCCTCGCGAGCGAGCGATCGTGAAACCACGCTCCCCAATCGGGTCGACGTCTTCCACCGAAACGCCGTCGACCGACGCGAGCGGAGGCACGTCGTGCCGAAGCGCGCCGAGGAAGGCGTCGACCGACGACGCTTCGCCCTCCACGAGGATCTCGACGCCCGAGTCGCCGCGGTTGCAGACCGTCCCGCCGAGCCCAAGAGCGACGGCGGTGCGGTACACGAACGGGCGGAACCCGACACCTTGAACAACCCCGCGAGCAACGATCCGGCGGCGAACAATCATCGGTTCACCCATCGACCGGCGAATCGTCGGAGAGCGTCACGTAGTCGACGTAGAGTTCGCGCCCGGCGTCCACCTGAACGCTGGCGCCGCACTGCGGGCAGGTGAGAACGGGGATAGAGAAGTGGTCGCCCTCGCCGCCGAAGCGCCCCGCGGGGCCGCGATATCCGCACGCCGAGCAGGACACGGCCGCCGCCACGGCCTCGACGAGGAGGTCCGCGCCTTCGAGTCGAGTCCCCTTCGTCAGGATCTCAAAGGCGTTCACGAGGGCATGGTCGGAGAGGATGCGAAGCTCCCCCTTCCGGACAACCACCGTCCGCACCCGCCCCGGGTGTTCGGCAAGCCTCGGCAGGAGCGCGCCGATCAGCTCGTCTACCACTGCGTACTCGTGCATCCAAGTCCCAGGGCGTTGAGCAGCTCGTCGAGGCCTTCCCCCCGTCGTAGCGAGGTCAGGAACAGCTTGCCGTGGGGGTTCACCGCCGAGTAGTCATCGATGATCCGTTTCGGGTCGACTCCGACGGCCGCCGCCAGGTCCACCTTGTTGACGACCACGAAGTCCGTCTGAGCGAAGATCTTCGGGTGCTTGCGCACCATGTCGTCTCCCTCCGTGACCGAGATCACGACGACTTCGGCGTCCGCGCCGAGGGGAAAGTCCGCGGGGCAAATCAGGTTCCCGACGTTCTCGATGAAGAGCACGTCGACGTCGTCGAGCGGGAGTTCATCCAGCGCGTGATCCACCGTGTGCGCGTCCAGGTGGCAGTCGTCCTGCGTGTTCACGTTGACGGACTTTGCACCCCGCGCCACGAACCGGCGGTGATCGTCATCTCCGGCGGAATCCGCCGCGATCGTCGCCACGCGCAGCCCCTGGCCCTGGAGCCGGTCGATCGCCTGCTCGACGAGCGTCGTCTTGCCGCTGCCGATGGCTCCGAGCACGCTGATCGAACGAACGTGCTTCTCCCTGAGCCTCCGGTAGTTGGCCTCGGCCAGCTCGAGCTGGCGTGCCAGAATGTCCTCTCCCGTGAAACGGACGTCGTGCATACCCCACCCCTCTCTCTTGACGAATGATAGGGCGATTCGGAACCTCCCGCAAACGCCTCCAATCCGGGCACAGTCGACTTTCGCGCCCTTCCCTCGTATGATCGATCTCCGACACCGAGGGGCCTTCCGTGGGTAGGTTTGCTATCGACGATCGGCTCAACGGGCCGATCTGACCTTCGATGGGAAGGAGACACGAATGAAGAAGATGCTTCTGGCTCTCTTGATCGCCGCCACCCTGGGCGTGACCGCTTCGGCAAGCGGTGAGCTGTCCGCCGACGTCGCGGACTACAACTTCGGGAACGTCGTCGAGGGGACGATTGTCGTTCACACGTTCATCCTCTCGAATCTAGGGACGCAGCCGATCCAAATCACGAAGGTCCGCGCAAGCTGCGGTTGCACAGCGACCGCCCTCTCCGACTACTCCCTCGCCGTGGGCGAGTCCGTACAGCTCGAGGCTCGCGTAGACACGAGCGGGTTCAGCGGCGACGTCGTCAAGTCGATCTACGTCGACTACACCGCGGGCGCCTCCGAGGCGGCTACGCTCACGCTGCACGTGGCGGGAACTGTGCTCCGGGCTCAGGAGTACAACATCACGGCGGGCGACCTGAACTACCTCTTCTACATCCTGATCGATCTTCGCGAGCCCGACGCCTACGCGGCCGGACACCTCACGGGTGCGCTCAGCATCCCGTACGCCGAGTTCTCCGCGTGGGTTGAGCGCCTCCCCAAGGGAGTCATCATCGTCCTTTACGATCAGGACGGAGTTGTGAGTGACCAGGCAGTCCAGGAGCTTCTGACCGCGGGGTTCAACGACGCGCGGAGCCTCTTGGGCGGACTCAATGCCTGGACGTTTGCGTATGGAGACCAGTTCATCCTAAAACCGTAACGCGCGCGGATTCGCTGCTGTCGTGGGGAGTTGTCGACCGCGGTGCCTTCGAGTCCGCTGGGGAATGGGCGCCGCGGTGGTGTCGCAGGGCAGCGAGAGGGTTTGCCGGGGCTTCCTGCTCCACCGTGTCGATGAAGGAAGATCGGAGGGAATGAGATGGGCGGTCGTTTCTCGGCGGTCCTGCTTCTCGTATCGTGCATCTGCGCCGCCGTCGGCTTCTGCGGTTCGGCCGAGGACCTGCCCGTGGTCGTCGCGTTCTACGAAGAAGGGTGCCCTGACTGCGCCCGAATCGATGAGGTTCTCGTGGCCCTCGCCTCCGATCTGCCCGCGTCCGCCGTGCGCCGCTATGAGATCTCGGAGCCGGGCTCCATGCGGATCCTGCGCCGGCTCATGGCGGCGTACAACCTGAGTGAGAAGACGGCCACGGTTCCCATTGTGTTCGTTGGGGACACCGTCGTCGTCGGGGCCGATCGCTCCCAGGAGCTCAAGTTGATGGATGCGATCAGCCGCTGCGCCAGGTCCGAGTGCCCATCCCCCTTAGCTCGCATCGACCTCTCGGCCTTCCCTTGGAAAGACGTGGCTCGCCTTGCCCTCCTCGTAGGCCTCGCCGTTCTCCTCGCGCTCCTGCAATTCTCCTAGATCCGAGGACACGCCTGCCCAGGAACGCTATACTACTCGCGGAGGCACCTTGAGCGACGGAGAGCGCACGGAGCGCCGGACGCGATCGATTCCCTTCGGCCGGCTCGAGAACGAGGAACTCATTGATCTTCTGCGCAAGGCCGGCGATGGAACTCACCCCCACGTCGATATTTCGCGGCTGCGCGAGGAGATCGTCAAGCGGAATATCGGGCTGGTGAAGTCGATCGCCGCCAAGTTCTTGACTTCCGGAGAGCCTCTCGACGACCTGATTCAGGCCGGCTACATCGGACTCCTGAACGCCGTAGCGAACTTCGATCTGGCACGCAATACGCGGTTCTCGACGTACGCGACCTACCTGATTCAGGGCGAGATCCGCCACTTTATCCGCGACAAGCACGCGCCAATTCGCGTCCCCCAGTGGGTCCAGACGATGAACCGGCGGATCAAGGAGGCCGAGGAGTCTTTGTTCAAGGAGCGCGGCCGAGCCCCGACACTGGCAGAGCTGGCGACGTCCCTCGAGCTGACCCCTGATCAACTGGCGGCGCTGCTCCGCGGGCGGCAATCCATGACGTACGTGTCGATCGACCGGGAGCGACGTTCGAGCGACCCCAACCCTTCGCCTCCCTCGCTGGACGAGGTTCTCCCGCTGTCCGGGGAGGAGATGCCGCTCGACACCCGCCTCCGCATCGTGGTCGCCATCGAGCAGCTGGCCGAGATCCAGCAGCAGATTCTCGAGGGGCTCTTCTACCGAGGGAAGAGCCAGTTCGAAGTTGGGAAGGAGCTCGGGATCTCACAACGCCAGGTGTCGCGCATCAAGGAGCGCGCTCTCTCCGATCTTCGCGGCACCCTTCGCCGGTCGCCCAGCCCGGCGGATGCGGAAACTGGAGAAGCGCACGACGTGGAATAATCGAGCGATATGGAGGATCAGGGAGTGAACCGGACCGAAGAACGCGCAGACCTCTTGCTCTTGATCGGACACGCGATTGACGGTCTTCGGCGGTCCATCGACTACCTCGACACGGCCAATCGCGTTGACGGTCTCCTCCACCTGGGACAGGTCATCCGTGAGATCGACGGCTATATCGAGCACATCGACGATGACCCTCTCCTCCGGCTTGCACCCGTCGCGCCGTCGCACATCCGCTCCGGACTCCTCAAGGTACGCGAGGACCTCGCCGTGGTGATTCAGGATCTTGACCGCCCCACGGCGTAGCACGGAACAACCTGCCAAGCTCGCCGTCGTCACCGGCGGAACGAGGAATATCGGCCTTGCCATTGCCGAGGCGCTGGGCGGCCTCGGCTACCGCCTTGTCCTCGTCTATCGAACCGACGAGGAGCAGGCCAAGATCGCCGTGGGGCGGCTCGAGACCCTCGGGGCGACGGTGCGTGCCGCGCGCGCCGACGTCACGGACGAGGAGGACGTCCGCCGGCTCTTCGACGGAGTGAGGAACGCCGAGGGGCGCCTTGATCTTCTGGTGAACAACGTCGGCGACTTCCTGTTCAAACCGCTCCTCGAGACGACCTTGATCGAGTGGGAAGACGTCCTGCGGAGCAACCTGACGAGCGCGTTCCTGTGCACCAAGGCGTCGCTTCCCCTGCTGAGGAACCGCGGAGGCCAGATCATCTCGATTGCGTCGATGCACGCCGACGCCCTGCGGGCGGTCCCGAACACGCTTCCGTACGCGGTCGCGAAGACCGGAATCGTGCTCCTAACGAAGTCGCTCGCGAAGTCCGAAGCCACCTATGGAGTCCGGGCCAACGCCGTGTGCCCTGGTTTTGTCAGGTCCAGCGTCAGCCCACATGTCGACCCGTCCACGATCCCCTGCGGAAGGCTAGCTGATCCCGCCGAGATCGCGCACGTCGTGCGCTTCCTCGCCTCGGACGAAGCGTCCTACGTGACCGGCGCGGTCATCAACGTCCACGGGGGAGCGCTCTTGTAGCTCTACCCCCCGACCGCAGCCTGGTAGCCGCCGTCCGAGCGCTCGATTTTGATCGTCGTCGTCTGTTGGTCCGAGATGACGACCTGCTCGAGCACAATCTCCGGCGACGTGTTGATGACGACGCGGTACGTTCCCGCCGGGAGCTTCGGCCCCTGATCTCCGAGTGTTCCGGCGTAGACGACGTTTCCTGCCGCGTCGTACACGGTGTACGTGAAGGCCACCGCCACGCTGAGGGCCGCTCGCAGCTCCGCGCTGTTGTTCGCGTCGAAGTACAGGCCGTTCGTCGTCTTCGCGATCTCCATCAGCTGCTCGCGTGCCTTGTTGTCCTGCCCGAGGGAGAACCCCACGACATCGATCCGGAGGTCGTAGCCGGCCGTGATGAGCTGCCGTGCCGCCTCGACGGGGTTCCCTCCGCAGGTCTCCATCCCGTCGCTGACGAGGAGGATCAGCTTCGTGCCGGGCGCGTCGGCGAAGTCGTCCTTCGCGAGATCGAGGGCGTAGGCAAGCGGAGTCGCCCCGTTGGGCTTCATCGCGCGCACTTGGCTCTTGAACCACTCGAGGTTCGGCTCCGACACGATCTTCGAGATGACCTCGCTGTGGCTGCACCCGCCGAACGAGCGCATCCCGACGTACATGCTGGGCGGCAGCGTGTTGACGAGGTCGATGATGACCGTCTTCGCGACGTCGATCTTCACCTGCCCCTCGAGGAGATCACCCATGCTCGATGAGGTGTCCAGCATGAGCAGGAGGCTGTCCGGAGCGCGGCTCAGGGAGAGCATCAGCTCGCCGGCCGGCTGCAACTCCAAGCTGCCGTATTCCTCGCCGACGACAATCTCCTCCGCGGGCCCCATCGCTCCGATCGCGTCAATGCTGGGTCCCGCGCATTCCGAGTGGTTCTCGTCCGCCGGAACGTCGCTCAGGCGCACAAAGCGGAACCGATCGTCCGCGCTCGCGTACGGGGCAATGTCAATCATCCCGGGATATCCGATCGTTTGCCCGACGAAGACGAAATTCACGCCATCTTCGCTGATCTCCACGCGGGCCGGATGATCGTTCGTGATGTAGATGAAGAGGTCAGGGCCGGGCCCGTCTACCAGGGAGTTGTCGATGAACTCGACAGTCAGGAACCCCCGGGTGTCGAGGTCGCTCAGGCGGAATCCGAGCGCGACAGCGTTTGTGTCGCATCCGGAGCAGGCCCTCAGCTGGTCGACGCCCGATCCCTGGGCCACGGCGGGCGAGTTTCCTTGGTCCGATCCCTGCGAACTCTGGCTCGGGTCGCGTCCGTTGCAGGTGTGACATCCGCAGGGTGTCGCGTCAGGGGGGCCGAGGGCTTCCTCCGGGTCGTCGAAGGCATCCCGCACACAGCTGGCCGCCACGTACTCCACGACGCGGTCCGCAAAGGACCGATCGCCCTGAGGGTACGTGATCCCGAAATACGTGGTTGGTTGGCCGACCAACACGGTTGTGACAATCAAGACAGCAAGAACGACAGCGACGACCCCACGCCCCACCAACCCGGTGTGCGTCCTGCGTTTCATCCAGCCACCTCCGCCCGAATCAAGTCCCCACCGATCATTGCCTAGGTCCCATCATAGTTCGATCCTAGAAAGAAGGCAAGTCTCGGCCTCTTCCACGATCCTCTCCACGAGTATTCCTCACGACAAGCTGTTGAAAACCCCGGACTCGTTCGCTACCATTCTCCGCGTTGCCGAGGTGGCGGAATTGGCAGACGCGCATGGTTGAGGGCCATGTGGACATACAACGTCCGTGCGGGTTCAAGTCCCGCTCTCGGCATTCCTTCTTTGTCCGTCATCCGGGGAAGTGAGGGGCGATGCGAATCCTTCTCGACGTCATGGGAGGGGATCTCCCTCCGCGCGAACTGATTCAGGGCGGTATCGCAGCCTCGCGGAACCAGTCGATCGACATCGTCTTCGCCGGGGATTCGCTCACGATCGAGACCGCGCTGGCGGGCGCCGGAGAGCGCCTGGGAGAACGATTCAGCATCGTCGCCAGCACCGACGTCGTCACCATGGACGATCATCCCGTGAGCGCGGTCCGTGAGAAGAAGAACTCCTCCCTCGTTCTGGGACTCGAGGCGCTTCGCCGCGGCGAGGCCGACGCCTTCGTCTCGCCGGGAAACACGGGCGCCGTGGTCGTCGGCTCGATCTTCGCGCTCGGTCGGATCGCGGCCATTCCCCGCCCCGGGCTACTCGCCGTCCTTCCCACACTGCACGGACCGGACGTCCTCGTCATCGACGTCGGCGCGAACACCGACTGCTCCCCCGACCACCTCGAAGCGTTCGCCCTGATGGGCGCCACCTACGCGCGCGAGATCCTCGGAATCGCCCAGCCCCGCCTTGGACTGCTCAACATCGGCACCGAGGAGACGAAGGGGAATCGCATGGCCCAGGAGGCGTTCGCGCTTCTCCACTCGTCGTCGCTGGGCTTCACCGGGAACGTAGAGCCGCATCACCTACTCACCGACCGCCCGGTGGACGTCGTCGTCTGCGATGGATTCGTCGGGAACATCTTCCTGAAGTCGATCGAGGGCGGGATCTCGGCCGTCACCAGCCTGCTCAAGAAGTCGATCATCCAGAATGCGTTCGCGAAGGTCGGCGCGCTCTTGCTGAAGCGCGCCTTCTCCGACGTCCGCCAGGTTCTGTCCTACGAACGCCACGGCGGCGCGCCCTTGCTCGGCGTCGATGGCACCGTCGTCATCGCGCACGGGCGATCCGACGCGGAGGCCATCGAAAGCGCCATTGACGTCGCCCGGCGACAGGTGGACGCCCGCCTTGTCGTGCGCTTCGGACGCGGCATGCAGGGATGGACGCGGAATGGGGGCTAGGATCGTCGGAACCGGATCCTACCTCCCGCCCCGTGCCGTCCCCAACTGCGACCTCGAGAACCTCGTCGACACCTCGGACGAGTGGATCGTCCAGAGAACGGGGATCCGCGAACGCCACCTCCTCGAGGAGCAGGAGCTCCCGTCCGAGATGGGCGTCGCCGCAGGTCGGGCGGCGCTCGAGGCGGCCGGGAGCGCCGCCGGCGACGTCGATCTCGTGCTCGTCGCGACCACGTTCCCAGACATGACCTGCCCGGGGACCGCGCCGTTCGTCGCGGCTGGCCTCGGAACCGGCGACGCGCCGTTCTTCGACCTCACCGCCGGCTGCACGGGGTTCGTCTACGGGATTGCCGTCGCCGAGGGCTTCCTCGTCTCGGGACTTGCCGAGTGCGTTCTTCTCATCGGCTCCGAAGCTTTGTCGCGGGTCACCGACTGGAATGACCGCCGGACCTGCGTCTTGTTCGGCGACGGAGCCGGTGCGGTGGTGCTTCGGCCCGGACCCGAGGGAGCGGGAGTGCTCGGCGTGTCCGTTCACGGAGATCCCGAGAAGGCGCTTCTCCTCCACATGCCCGCCGGGGGAACTCGCCTTCCAGCGAGCCACAACACGGTGGACGCCCGTCTCCACTACCTGCAGATGGAGGGCTCCGGGGTGTTCCGGAGCGCCGTTCCCCTCATGGAGCGGGCGCTCGACCGCGCCCTCGGCAAGGCAGGCCTGTCCATGAACGACGTCGATTGGGTCATCCCTCACCAGGCGAACTTGCGGATCATCGACGCCCTGGCGCGCCGCCTGGCGATTCCCCGGGACCGAGTCATGTCCAACCTCGACCGCGTCGCCAACACGTCCGCAGCATCCATTCCGATCGCCCTCGACGAGGCGGTGCGCCGAGGCCAGATCCAACCTGGCGACGTCGTCGCGATGACCGCGTTCGGAGCGGGCGTTACGTACGGCGCGGCGATCGTTCGGATGTGAGGACGGAGCCCATGACGCAGCACGTCGCATTCCTCTACCCCGGACAGGGAACGTTGCCCCAAGAGGTCGTTCCCGCGCCCACGGACCTCGAGACCCTGTACGGCATTGCGGCGGACGCGGGACTTCCGCTACGCGACTGGATCGTCGCGGGGGACACGGAGCGCCTGACCCGGACCGATGCGGCCCAACCCGCCATTTTCCTCGACTCCGTGGTGCGAACGGCCCTCCTGCAGGCCGCCGGGGTCGTCCCGAACGTCGCCGCCGGCCACAGCCTCGGGGAGTACGCGGCCCTCGTCGCGGCCGAGGTTCTCGCCGCGGAGGACGCCCTGCGCCTCGTCCTTCGTCGCGGCGTCCTGATGAACGGCATCCCTGGCGGAATGGCGGCTGTCGTGAAGCTCGACCTCGAGAGGGTGCGGTCGCTCTGCGGGGAGATTGGACCCAGCGTCTGCGTGGCGAATCACAATGGACCCACGCAGGTCGTCGTCTCAGGCTCCGCCGCCGGCCTCGAGGCGCTGGCAAAGGTCGTCAAGAGCCAAGGCGGTCAGGCGCTGCCACTCCAGGTTTCGGGCCCCTTCCACTCTCCGTTCATGCGACCGGCCGAGGTTGCCCTGGCCCCGGAGATCCTCCGCACGCCCTTCTCGGTCCCGCGCGTGCCGATCGTCTCGTCCGTGAGCGGCGCCGCGGAGAGCGACACAACCCGCCTGAAGGCGCTGCTCGCTACCCAGATCACGTCCTGCGTCCGGTGGATGGACGTCCTCGGCACCCTCGCCGTGATGGGCACAACTCACGCGGTCGAGGTCGGAGCAGGCAGCGTCCTCACGAACCTCGGTCGAAGGGCAACGGATAGGATTCGATTCGTGACGTACAAGGAGGCCGTCGATGGCGCGCTTTGAGGGAAAGGTTGCTCTCGTCACAGGCGCCACGCGCGGAATCGGCCGCGCCGTGGCGGCACGGCTTCACGCCGAAGGAGCCCAGGTCGTCGGTCTCGGCAGGGACGAGGCGGCCGGTACCGCCCTCGTGAGGGAGTTCCCCGGCGCGCACTTCGTCGCCGCGAACGTTGCGAACCCGGACGAGGTTCGTGGCGCCGTCGACGAGACCGTGCGCCGCTTTGGAGGAGTCGACCTTGTCGTCGCAAACGCCGGCATCACCCGCGACGCCCTGGCGCTGCGGATGTCGCCGGACGACTGGAACGCCGTGCTTGACGTCAACTTGAGCGGCACGTTCCACACGATCCACTCGTGCCTGAGAACCCTGCTGCGCCGCCCCGGCGCGGCCGTCGTCGCCATCGCCTCCGTCATCGGCGAGACGGGGAACGTCGGCCAGGCCAACTACGCCGCGTCAAAGGCGGGTATCGTCGCCCTCTGCCGAAGCGTCGCCAAGGAGGTTGCCGGCCGCGGAGTCCGCGTCAACGTCGTCGCCCCCGGCTTCGTCGAAACGGAGATGACGGCCTCCCTCTCCGCCGGGGCTCGCGCCGCGTACCTCGAACGGATCCCGCTCGGACGCCCAGCGCGGCCCGAGGAGATCGCAGACGTGGTGTGCTTCTTGCTTTCGCCGGAGGCTTCCTATATAACTGGGCAGGTGATCGGCGTCAACGGCGGGCTATTCCCATAGAGTGTGCATGCAAAGGGAGGTTTCTCTCTCATGAGTGACATTGCCGACAAGGTGAAGGCGATCATCTGCGATCAGTTGATGGTCGACGCGGATGAGGTCACGGATGCATCGTCCTTCGTCGAGGATCTCGGGGCGGACTCGCTCGACACGGTTGAGTTGATCATGGAGTTCGAGGACGAGTTCGGGGTGGAGATCCCGGACGAAGAGGCCGAGAAGATCTCGACCGTCGGAGAAGCCACAGCCTATCTCGAGAAACTCCTTGCCAAGAAAGCGGCCTAGGAACCCCGAGGCAGCGCGAAAGGGACAGCGAGTCGAATCGCGGGTCCCTTTTTCGTTGGGTTCGGACGGTAGGGCCGTCCGGGAGACGACGGAATGAATCCTGCTTCGTGGACTGATGAGGCGCTCGGGGCCTACCTGGAACGGCTCGCTTCGAGCGAGCCGACGCCCGGCGGCGGAAGCGCCGCTTGCGTCGCGGGCGCGCTCGGCGCCGGCCTCGGTTCCATGGTCGTCGCGGTCGTGAGCAAGAAGAGCGATGCCCTCAATTGGGCGGAGGTCGATGGCGCCTTCCGAGCGTTGCGCGACACGTTCCTCGGCCTCGCCCAGGACGACGAGGAGGCGTTCCGTGTCGTGATGGCGGCGCTACGGCTCCCAAAAGAAGATCCGTCGCGCCCGGCGCGGCTCCAGGAGGCCTTGGAGCGGGCGGCCCTTGTTCCCCTGACGGCCGCCGAGCGCGCCGTCGACCTTCTCCGTCACCTCAAGGCCCTCGCTCCGCACGCCTCCGACTCCATCGCGAGTGATGTCGGCGCCGGCGCTCACCTCACCCTGGCCGCGCTGCGCTCCTCCCTCCTGAACGTCGACGTCAATCTGCGCGGGCTCAAGAACCCGGAGCGGCGGGAGTCCCTCACGCGCAGGCGTCGCGAGATCGAAGAGGCAGGCTCGGCGCTCTGCGGAGACATCGCCCGCGTCGTCTCCGCACGCCTCGCCCCCGAGGCTCCCACGCGCTGAGGCGCTCCTGATGACACTCACTCGCGATTCTCTCCTCACGGACCAAGAGCTCCGCGAAGCGCTCGACGTCGCCGCCAACGCGGCGCGGCGGGTCGGAGCGGTTCTCCGCCGGGGCTTGTGGGACACCGACAAGGCCTCCCAGGCGAAGGCCCACCGCCACGACCCCGTGACGGCCTACGACCGCGAGGCAGAGCGCATTCTTGTCGACGCGCTCGGGTCAGCCTTCCCAACGTGGGGTCTCGTCTCCGAAGAAGGGACGAACCGCCCCGGATCCGTGGCGTGCCGGTGGATCGTCGATCCGCTGGACGGAACCAACAATCTACTCCGCGGGGTGCCGCATTTCGCGACATCGATCGGGCTCGCCGACGGCCGGGGCGGCGCGCTCGCTTGCATCTACGACCCCTGCCGCGACGAGCTATACACCGCGATTCGCGGGCACGGCGCCTTTGTAAACGATCGTCGAATCGAGGTCAGTCGCCTCACGACGCTCGACGGCGCCGTGATCGGCGTCGGGTTCGCAACGGTTCCCGAGCGGCGAGTACCCACGCTCGCGCAACTCCCCGCCTTCACTCCCCACGTGCGGTCGCTGCGCCTGTTCGGCTCGGCCGTCCTCGACCTCGCGTACGTCGCCGCAGGCCGTTTCGACGCGGTCTGGTACCAGTCGCTCCACGAATGGGACGTCGCGGCGGGTCGCCTCCTCGTGACGGAGGCCGGCGGGACCGTGACTGCCCTCGACGGACGGCCGCTCGTCGACTCGGAGGCAGGCATCCTCGCATCGAACGGCCTCCTTCACCCGTCGATGCTGACGATCGTCCGACCGCCGCGAGCGACGCCATGACACCGTCCACGCCGACAGGCCTCGAGCGCTACCGGCCGCTCATTCCCGACTGGGACGAGTTCCTCGCTGCGTGCAAACGCCCGCTCTCGACGGACCTTCGAACCAACACGCTGCGCATCAACCCAGACGACCTGCGCGACCGCCTTCTGGGAAAAGGAATCCGCGTCGAACCGTTCGCTTGGGAGCCGACGTACTTCCGGACGACAAGGACGGTAGGGGCGACGGTCGAGCACTGGGCCGGGCTCTTCTACCTTCAGGAGGTCGTCCAGAGCGTGCCGGTCGCCGCCCTCGATCCGCAGCCTGGTGAACTCGTCCTCGACCTCTGTGCGGCCCCCGGCGGGAAGGCGACCGACATCGCGGCGCGGATGCGGAATCGAGGGTGTCTCGTCGCCAACGAGCCGAACGGCCGACGCCAACAGGCCCTTCTCGCGAACGTGAACCGCATTGGCGCCTGGAACATCGCGATCTCCGAGTACCGAGGCCAGGACTTCCCGATCGGCGACGGGTTCGACCGAGTTCTGGTCGACGCCCCCTGCTCCGCCGAGGGAACCCTTCGCAAGGAGCCTTCTCTCCGAGGCGGCGCCTTGCCGTCGGCGATCCGCCGCCTGGCGGGGATCCAGCAGATGCTCATCCTGCGGGCGTTCGACCTGCTTCGAGTGGGCGGACGACTTGTGTACTCCACCTGCACGTTCGCTCCGGAGGAGAACGAAGCGATCGTCGCGTACCTCCTCGAACGCCGCCGGGCTCGCGTTCTCCCGATCTCCGCTTCGTTCCCCCACGCGTCTGGAGTCACGGCGTGGGGAGACACCGCCTACCCGAGTGAGGTATCGGACTGCGTGCGCATTTACCCGCACCACCTCGACAGCGGAGGAGGATTCGTTGCTCGAATCGAACGGCTCGCCTGAGAGACTCCGATCGCACGCATCCCCCGGAGACGCCCGACCGGCCCGATCGCCTCGGGACACCCGATCGGACGCATCGCCTCGGGACACCCTCCTCGAGTTCTACGGCCGCGTCTTCGGAGTCGCGAAGGGCGATCTCGACACCCTCGACGTGACGGAGAACAACGGCGAGATCTGGGCGGCTGCCGCGCGCACGCCGGCCCGCGTCCGCACGCGACGTCCCTCGGGGCTCCGCGCCCTGCGCTTGATGCCCGACGGCCCCAAGCCGACGAGCACGTTCCTCTCTTGTCTCGGAGACCGTCTCCACACCGCGCGAGTGAACGTCAGCCTCGACTCGCTGCGTGCCCTCCTCCTCGGCCGGAGAATCGGCGTCGACCTCCCCGATTCGTACGTCGCCATCGCCTACGACGGACTCGTTCTCGGATGCGGACGTGTGCAGCGCTCGGAGCTTCACACCCTCATCCCGACCGGCCGCCGGCGCGAGCTGCTCGAAGTTCTCGAAGATCGCACGCCTCCAAAGGACTCGAAACTGTAATCCAGATCACAGATTCCGCCGAGTTGATTCGCTAGAATCAAGACGGAAGTTGGGTCCACTGATAAGGAGGCACGAATGAAGATCAAAGTGGTCTTGTTGGCAGTGCTCGCTCTCGGGCTGCTCTCGGCAGCCGCTTCCAGCGCTGCACCGAAGGACCTCGTTCTGATCCTCGACGCGTCGAACAGCATGAACAAGCCGTTCGGGGCCGACACTCGGATCGGAGCGGCTCGCTCGGCTCTCGCCGAGATCCTCGCCACGATGCCGGAGCAGGGAAACGTCGGCATGCTCGTGTTCGGGCACCGAATTGGCTATCAGAACCAGGTGGAGAGCTGTCAGGACATCGAAATGATGTTCCCGATCGCTCCGTTCACCCGCAGCGTCGGCAATCAGATGGCCGGAGCAATGAACCAGGTGACCGCGCAGGGGAAGACGCCGCTTGCTGACGCGCTCACGACGGCGGCCAACGCACTCGCCGCCCGCGGCAATGGGGGAGCGATCGTTCTCCTCAGCGATGGAGAAGGGAACTGCGGCGGGCAGGAGCTTGCCGTCGCGAAGATGATCGGGACGATGTCTCCGAAAATCTGCCTCCACATTGTCGGACTCGACATCGAGGCCGACGCGAGCGAGGCGCTTCGCGCGATGGCCCTCGAGACCTGTGGGAACTACTGGAGCGTCGACGACCCCGGCGCGCTCGTCAGCGCGCTGTACGCGGCGGTTGGCGCAGCGGGGAAGCCGGTAGCAGAGACTCCCGCTCCAGGAAACGTCCCAGCAAGCTACGCGTGTTTCGGCGTGACCAACGTGATCTACGGAACCGACAAGGATGACGTCATCTACGGCACACCGGGCAATGACCTGATCTTCGGACTCTCGGGGAATGACTTCGTCATCGGCCTCGGCGGCAACGATGTGCTCGTCGGCGGTCCGGGGAACGACATCCTCGAAGGAGGAATCGGTAGGGACGTTCTCGACGGCGGAGAGGGCGACGACCTCCTCTTCGGCGGGACGGATGACGACGTGATCTGCGGCGGCCCCGGGAACGACTCGCTCGAAGGCGAAGCCGGCAACGACGTTCTCGACGGAGGAGAAGGGGCCGACACGCTTCTCGGCGGTCCGGGAGACAACACCCTGTACTGCGCAGACGCCGCCGATCTCCTGATGGAGGGCGCTATCGTCTCCGGCACCTGCCCGGTCTGCCCGGTGGGCTGTGGGACTCCGTGCCCGTCGGTTCCGACTCCGACGTGCCCGGCTCTCGCTGTCCCGGCGTGTTCGGCGCCTGCCGCCACGCCATGCTCTGCAGCGGCGACCCCGGCTTGTCCCATCTCGCCGCCCGCCGCACCGTGCAAGACGCCGGGCGCGGCGAAGATGGTGGACGAAGGACAGTCCATCCAGCTCCACGGAAGCGTCAGCGACTACGACTGCAACATCCTTTCCGTGGTGTGGCAGGTGTCGTACGGAACGCTGAGCGACCCCACGTCGCTCGACCCGGTCTACACGGCGCCGATGCTCAGCGGGTGTGAGGACCTCGACGTCAACGTCACCCTGACGGCCCTCGACTCCTGCGGCGCATCCGGTAGCGACTCGTTCGTGATCCACGTCAACAACGTCAACCATGCGCCGACGATCGACGCCAAGGCCGACGTGTGGGTCGACGAAGGAGACGTCGTCCTGCTCCAGGCTGCGGCCGCGGACCCGGACGGCGACCGACTGACGTACAGCTGGACGAGTGGCGGAAACGTGGGTGGCTTCGATGACCCGAACGCCCTCCAGGCGATCTTCCGCGCTCCGATGATCGACTTCTGCCAGGGAGTGGAGATTCCGCTCATGGTCCGTGTCGTCGATCCGTGCGGCGCCTCGGCGTGCGACACAGTTCTGGTCCACGTTCGCAACGTGAACGCGGCTCCGACGGCCGAACTCGGTCCCGATTTCGCTCTCGATGAGGGAACCACGGTTCGCCTGACCCCCGTCGTCGCCGATCCCGAGTGCGACAACCTGACCTACTGCTGGACCGTGACGGCCGGCACGCTCGTCGGAGCGAACGACGCGACCCCGACGTTCACGGCCCCCATGACGAACGACTGCGCGGGGACTTCGCTGGTCATCACGCTGACAGTGACGGACCCGTGCGGGCTCCAGGCCAAGGACTCGGTCACCGTCCACGTGCGCAACGTCAACGGCGCGCCGACGGTTGAGTTGGGAGATCCGGTCTGCCTGATGGAAGGAGCGCCGCTCCATCTCATCCCCACGGTCTCCGATCCGGATGGCGACCCGCTCATCTACGCGTGGTGCGTCTCGGCGGGTAAGCTTGACAGCTCCTGCGCCGGGGCACCGGTCTTCATCGCCCCCGTCGTCAAGGACTGCACGGGCATGGACGTCACCGTGACCCTCGTGGTCACCGATCCTTGCGGGCTCACGGCCACGGACACGCTCGTTCTGCACATCGGCAACGTCAACACGCCGCCCACGGTGACGGCGGATCCGTAGCCAAGAACGCGCCATCCTTAGAGCGGACCTAACGATCTGCTCCGCCCCTCACAAAGGGGCGGAGCAGATCCTCTTTCTCGCCTCGCACTCGAGCGCCCCAAGATCCGCAAGAACACGCGCCCCGATCGGGTTCTCGCCCGCGAGGGCATGGGCGACGTGAAGGTGGAGGCACTTGACGCACCGGAGGTCGGCGACGCCGCCGATCCCTCGGTCGAGAAGCCCGCGCAGCATCCCGCGCGCTGCCAGGGTCGCCCGGTCCTCAGCTGACAGGCGTGCCGCTCGGAGCTCGATGTAGACGCGGTGCGCCCTCTCGAAGTCCGCGCGAAGCCGGTCGTCCCGCCGCACGTCGTCCTCCAGGCGGGCCACCCATCCGGCGGACTCCACAGCAGACACTGCGCGCCGCAGGTGTGGGCACGTGAGCCAGTAGAGGGTTGGGAACGGAGCCCCGTCGACCACGGGGTGAACCACGACGACCTGAGGACAACCGAACCGACAGCGGCGAGCGATCCCATCGACGCCGCGCGGAGCACGGCCGATCTGGCGCCGGACGACGAGGAGGTCGTCTACTCTCGCCAGGTCCACGTCGGATCCTCGTACCGCCCCAGGCGGAGGGTCTCCGCCCGCTCGACTTCCTCCGCGGTCAGTCCATCTCCGCCGTCCGGATCGCCGAGGACGCGAGTCAGAGCCGAACCCAGCGCGGCCGCGGCCTCTTGCGGACCGACTCGACGACCCAGGAGCTCCGAGAGCGTCGTCGTGGGCCTCGGCCGCGAAGGGATCTGCGTCGGAGCGTAGCCTGCCCGCAGCGCGCGCAGGTAGCGCTCCATCGGGACGGCGTCCGGCTCGAGGAGCAACGTGCAGTGGTAGAGGACCGCGCGGCCTCGCCTCGCTTGGGCCGCGCCGGACAGCTTGCCGAGACGGCTCACGACCGCGGTCCCCTCCGCGCGCGCATCGGCTCCCATCCCGCAGACCGCACCGGCGACGCACGCGCCGAGGCGCTCGAACGCTTCTTCGACTCCTCCGGCGGCCTCGCTCGGGACGACCACGGAAACGTTCAGGTTGCCGGGGTAGTGAAGGACGGCGCCCCCGCCCGAGGCGCGTCGCACGACAGGGACGCCCGCTCGCTCGACGGCCGCGAGATCGACCTCGTCCGCAACCCGCTGGGACCGCCCAATCACGACGGCTCGATCCCCGATCCAGAAGCGGAGGATCGGCTCGCCGCCGCCGCGCACTGATTCTAGGAGGGCCTCGTCCAACGCCAGCCCGCGGCTTGCGGGCTCCGGCAAGAGGTCTATCCGCCGCCTCATCGGGCTCCGTACACAACCTGGGCGTGGTACGAGCTTCGAACCAGGGGTCCCGCGATGACCCACGAGAACCCGATCTCCCTCGCCTCGCCCTCGATCTCTCGGAACTCCTCCGGCGGCACGTACCGACGAAGCGGCGCCGACGACGAGGTCGGGGGAAGGTACTGGCCGATCGTCACCCAGCTGGTCCCCGCTTCGTGCAGGTCCCCGAGCGCTTCGCGGATCTCGCTGCGCCGCTCTCCCAGTCCCAGCATGAGACCGCTCTTGATCGCCCTCCCCCTCGCCCCCGTGCGAAGGAACTGAAGGACGTCGAGCGATTGCTGGTACGACGCCCGGCGGTCGCGGAGCGCGGGCGTCAACCGCGCCACGGTCTCGAGGTTGTGCCCCAGGATGTCGGCTTCGCACGCCATCACGCGAAGCAGCCATCGCGGGTCGCCGGAGAAGTCCGGAAGCAGGAGCTCGACCACGCTTCCCGGCGATGCCCGCTTGATTTCGAGCACCGTCTCGACGAACGCGGCGGCTCCTCCGTCGGGGAGGTCGTCCCGATCCACCGACGTGAGAACGACGTGCTGCAGTTTGAGGTCCCGCACCGCCGCGCCGACTCGCGCCGGCTCGCCTCGGTCGAGGGCGCCTTCCGGACTCCCCGTCTTGACCGCGCAGAACCTGCACCCGCGCGTACAGATGTCGCCCAGGATCATGAACGTCGCCGTCCCCGCGCTCCAACACTCAACCGCGTTCGGGCACAGGGCGCCCTGGCAGATCGTCCTGAGTCGGTGTTGGGCCAGGACCTGCCGCACGACGCGCATCCTCTCGGCCGCCGCCGGCGTTGGAACGTGGACCTTCAGCCACTCCGGTCGTTCAGGCACAGACCCGCTCCTCAAGATCCGCGAGCGCGCGGCGTTCGAGTCGCCAGTCGAGCAGGCGAGCGAGGTTGGCCGCAAAGGCCTCCTCGACCTCTCCCACGCCGATCGGCCGCGCCAGGAGCTCGCTCATCGACACCGTCTTCACCGGAAGACCGCACGGGTTGATCATCCCGAAGTGAGCTGGGTCGACGTTCACGTTCAGCGCGAGACCGTGGCGCGTCACCCATTCCTTCACGTAGATGCCGACCGAGGCGATCTTCCCCTCCTGTACCCACACGCCCGGGAATCCCGCACGTGGTCCGGCGTCGATGCCAAACCCGCGAAGCGTGTCGATCGCCGCGCCCTCCAGCGTCCCCACGTAGCGCTTCACGTCTCGCCCGTGGCACCGCAAATCGACGATCGGGTAGGCGACCAGCTGCCCGGGGCCGTGGTACGTCATGTCCCCGCCGCGCTCCACGTCAATCACGGGGATCGCCGCGCGGTCGACGTCCTCGGCCGAGACGAGGTACTCCACTGGCCCGGCGCTGCGCCCCCGCGTGAAGACCGGGTCGTGCTCGACCGTAAGAAGGACGTCGGGGAGTCCTCCCTCGACGCGGAGGGCATGCACGCGACGCTGAATCCCGAGAGCCCGGCCGTACTCCATTCGCCCGAGCGGCACATGGAACGCGGTCTCACTCTGTCGTGATGTCGCCGAGTCGGTCACCGACCTGCACCCGCTTCCCTTCCTCCGCCGCGATGCTCGCCAAGCGCCCCGACGCGGGAGCCGGCACCACGAACGTCGTCTTCTCGGTCTCGACCTCGAGGAGGTCATCGCCCTCCTGCACCGCGTCGCCGACACCTCGGAGCCACCCGACCACGACCGCGCCCTCGATCTCGCCGAGATCGGGAAGGAGAACCTCCGTCGTCGCCCGCTTCATGTCGCCGTCCTTTCGCGCGGAGTCTAGCCGATCCTCCTCCCACGGTCATCTTGTCATCCCGCGGCCTCGCTCCTATAGTTGCCGCGAGGTGATCGCATGGGCTTCGCGTGTGGTCTGGTCGGGCTTCCCAACGCAGGGAAGTCGACGATCTTCAACGCGCTGGCCAACGCCGGCGCACGCGTCGAGTGCTACCCCTTCTGCACCATCGAAGCCAACGTCGGTTCGGCCGCCGTCCCCGACACGCGCCTCGATCGGCTCGCCACGCTCTTCCCGGAGAAGAAGAAGGTGCCGACCCACCTCGACGTCATCGACATCGCGGGCCTCGTCCAAGGGGCCAGCGAGGGAGAGGGAATGGGAAACCAGTTCCTCTCCGAGATCCGAGTCGTCGACGCGATCCTTCACATCGTTCGTTGCTTCGAAGATCCGAACGTCGCCCACGTGACGGGATCGATCGACCCTCTGCGGGACATCGGGATCGTCGAGACGGAGCTCCTGCTCAAGGATCACGAGACCCTGAGCCGTGTCGCCGCGCGTCTCCACGGGGAGTCCCGAGGCCCCGATCGACACGCGCCCGCCCGCGAGGCGGCCTGGAACGTGCTCGTCGAACAGGTCGCCAGGGGACATCCCGTGCGATCCGTCCCCATCGCACACGAGATTGCCGACCTCGTCCGGGAAACGTCGCCTCTCACGGCAAAGCCGTGCTTGTTCGTCGCCAACGTTGACGACGGCGGAGAGAACGAGTACTCCCGGGCCGTGTTCGCCGCCGCGCGCGAACGAGGGGCCGAGGCCGTCATGCTGCGAGGGCGCCTCGAGGCCGAGATCGGCGAGGCCTGCTCGACGCCCGAGGAGCGCGCCGCGTACCTAGGCGAGTACGGTCTCTCCGAGACCGGACTCACC
Organism: Candidatus Bipolaricaulota bacterium; assembly: GCA_026390345.1. Taxonomy (GTDB): domain Bacteria; phylum Bipolaricaulota; class Bipolaricaulia; order UBA7950; family UBA9294; genus JAPLGD01. Next base: position 28,638 of record JAPLGD010000068.1, read on the forward strand.
GCCCTTGTCCGCGCCGGGTACCGTCTCCTCAACCTCATCACGTTCTTCACCGTCGAGGGCCCCGAGGTCCGCGCCTGGACCGTTCCGGTCGGAACGACCGCGCGTGCCGCGGGCGGCAAGATCCACTCCGACTTCGCCGATCGGTTCGTCGTGGCCGAAGTGATGACCCTCGACGACCTTCTCCGCACCGGCTCCGAGAAGGTGCTCCGAGACGCAGGGAAGATCCGACGTGCAGGGCACGACGCGCTCATCGCCGATGGGGAAGTCGTCCACTTCGTGTGCGCATGATTCCCACGGTGCTTGCGTACGACGACCCGCGCGTTCCCGGTCTCGTGGTCGAGGCCCTCGAGACCGGGCTCACGCTCGTCTTCCCGACGGACACGATCTACGGAATCGGGGGAAACCCGTGGGATGAGGCTGTGCTGCAACAGGTGCGCCGCCTCAAGGGGCGTGATTCCGAACAGCCGTTCACGCTTCACCTCGGCTCAGTAGACGCCGTGGAGGCATTCGCCGTCCTCACCGATCGTCAACGGGCGTCCGTCCGATCGCTCGTCCCCGGACCCTACACCCTTCTCCTCGCGGCTCGGTCCGACGCCCCAACCTCGGCCGTCCAGAACGGCACCGTTGGAATCCGAGTCCCCGACCATCCGTTCTTCGCGCGCATCATGGCGACGCTCGGCCGTCCGCTCTTCGGGACGAGCGTGAACCCGCACGGCCTTCCGCCACTCTCGGACGTGAACGAGATCATCGACCGGTTCCCGTCGATCGACATCATCTTGACGGGGCCCATCGGCGGCCGTCCCTCCGACATCATCGACATGACCGCCGACCCGCCGCGCGCTGTTCGCGGAACCCTCCCGCCCCAGCTCGCCGCGTCGGGCGACAAGTCCGGCACGGGCTAGACGAGGAACAACGCCGCCACTCCGGCCACCGTCAGCGCCGTTCCCACGTAGGCTCGCCATGTCGGCCGTTCGCCGAACGCAAGGGGCGACACCGGGAGGAGGAAGACGGGGGTGACGGCCATCAGGGTTGACGCCACGCCGACGGAGGCGTTGGCCAGTGCCACGAGGGAGAAGGTTACGCCGAGGAACGGCCCGAACACCGAGCCCACGCCCGTCGCAACCGCCGCCCGCCGATCGCGGAGCGCTTCGAAGGTTCTTGCCCAGCCGCGATTCCGGCCCGCGACGGCCCAGGCGGCGACCGTTGCCGCCAGGATCTGGATGAGATTCGTGGACACGGGCGGGAACCCGCCACGCATCCCTTCGACGGACAGCAGGTACCGGGTCGCCTGAGCGACGACCGCTCCAAGAGCGAACAGGAGGCCGAGCTTGAGGCTCCCCTTGGCTGTGCCGGGCTTGGCGTCGGTCCGTCGCCCCGCCAAGACGAGGAGAGTCCCGCCCACGACTCCCGCGCTCGCCACGACCTCCGTCCAGCCCAAGCGTTCGCCGAACGCGGCCCAGGCGAGGAGCGTGCTCACGACGGGGACGAGCGCCGCAAGCATCGAAGTCCGGTGGGCGCCAAGATGGAACAGGGCGCGGTACAGAAACGCGTCGCCGATCGCGAACCCGATCACCCCGGAGAGCGACAGCCACAGCCAGCGGCTCGGCTCGGCCTCCAGCGGGATGAGTGTCCCTGTGAGGATGAGGTGTGTAGCGACGAGGAGAACGAGGGCGAACAACAGCCGCAGCCGGTTCAGCGCGTCGGCGCCGATTCGGCGCACGGCGAGCGTGAACGCCGTGTAGCTCCCGGTCCACAGCGCCGCGGTCCCGAGCGCCGCGAGCGCACCCAAGCGGTCAGGCGAGATCATGACCTACTTCCGGGGAACGATCTCGAATCGAGCGACGAAGTGGCGGAGCGGGCCTTCCCCCTCAACGATCTTGTACCCCGGGAGCGACTTCGCCTTGCGGGCGACTGCCTCGCCCCCTCGGATCACGGCGTCGAAGTGCGTCCTGGTGTACATCCGCCGCGGGATGGCGAGGCGCACCATCTCGAGGCGCGGATACACGGTGCGCCCCTCCGCATCGGGATGAGCGAACATCACGCTCCCGATCTCGACGCCTCGCACGCCGGCCTCGAGGTAGAACGCGTTCGTCACGGCAAGAGCGGGGAACGCCGCCTGCGGGAATCCCGGAAGCAGTCCCAGGGCGTCGATGTAGACCGCGTGGCCGCCGATCGGCTCGATGATTGGAACTCCTCGGTCCTTGAGGCCCTCACCCAAGTAGCGGGCCTGTCCGACCCGGTCGGCGAGGTACGCCGGATCGAGCGCCTCGCGGAGACCGACGGCGATCGATTCCAGATCCCGCCCCGCAAGGCCCCCGTACGTCGGGAACCCTTCCATCAGGATGAGCCGCTCCCGCGCCGCCTCGAACAGGTCGCGATCGTTCATCGCGAGGATCCCACCGATGTTCGCCAGCCCATCTTTCTTGGCGCTCATCGTCATGCCGTCGGCAAGCGAGAAGATCTCCCGCGCGATCTCGAGCGGCGTCTTGTCCGCGTACCCCGGCTCCCGCTCGCGGATGAAGAAGATGTTCTCTGCGAATCGGCACGCGTCGATGAAGAGAAGCAGCCCGTGTCGGTGGGCGATTTGGCTCACCTCGCGCAGGTTCTCGAGCGACACGGGTTGGCCGCCGGCGCTGTTGTTCGTGATGGTCATCATCACGAACGGGATGCGCTCCGTGCCCACCTCAGCGATCAGCTTCTCCAGTTTCGCCGGATCGAGATTCCCCTTGAACGGGTGCAGCGTGCGCGGCTCGTAGGCAACGTCGATCGGCAGGTCCACCGGATCGCCGCCGTTCGCGAGGAGGTTCGCCCGCGTCGTGTCGAAGTGCATGTTGTTCGGAACGACGTGCCCGGGCCTCACGACGGCCGAGAAGAGCACGTTCTCCGCCGCTCGTCCCTGGTGCGTGGGAAGGACGTAGCGGAAGCCGAAGATGTCGTCGACGGCGGCGCGGAATCGGTCGTAGCTCCGGCTGCCGGCGTACGACTCGTCCCCGCGCATCATCGCCGCCCATTGGTCCTGACTGAGCGCCCCCGTCCCGGAGTCGGTCAGGAGGTCGACGTACACGTCGTCGGCACGCAGGTTGAACACGTTGTAGCCCGCCTCCACGAGGCGCGCTTCCCTCTCTCGAGGGGAAAGCAGGGTGATCGGTTCGACCACCTTGATGCGGTACGGCTGGTAGATCGCTTCGTCCATCAGACTCGCCTTTCTTAGGGACCACTTCACAAAGAACCCGTTCGTTCTGCGTCGGCGTTCTGTTCAGGCGCCACGGAACCGCGGACAGGGGATGTTCCGGCGCACGACCTCGAGAGGGTTCGACTTCCGCGTCACCCACCGTGGATTCGTCCGCATCGACACGGCCAACGTGAACCACCCCCGCGCGAAGAAGAGTCACAGAATGGTAGATGGGTGCCCCCGTCGCGGCAAGGCGATCGGTTGACTCTTCGCGCGTCCGCTTCGTAGAGTACGGAAGACGAGGGGGGCGGCGTGCGGGCGGAGATCGACAGGGCCATTGCGGCAGGTGAAGTCGAGGGACTCGTTCGTGCGCTCGCGGGTGAGCGCTCTTCCGGGATTCGTTTCGCGGCACGACGAGTCGTCGAGACGACGTCCCAGGACGGCGCGCTGCTCCAACGCACGGCGGAGCTGGCGCAGAGGCCCGAGGCGCCGGCGCGCCAGCTGGCCTCGATTCTCTGTGTGCACGCCCACGCCGACGCACCCGGTCCGGCGCTCGACCTCTTGTCTCGCCTCGTCGACGACGGGGAAGCTTCCGTGCGCGACATGGCCGCAGAGTCGGCCGGCCGACTCCTCGAGGCAGAGTTCGTTCACGTCTTGGCTCGAATCGAGCGGTGGCGAGACGATCCCTCTCCCAGCGTTCGACACGCCGTTCTTGTCGCCGTCACCGGCGCCGCACGTCGAGAGCGTCCCGAGCGGGCCGAGCCGCTCCTCCGCTTGATCGCCCCTCTCCTCACCGATCGTGATCCCCTCGTCCGCCGCGCGCTCGGCCCTTCGGCCGTCGCCGCCCTCCTGCAGCATTACCCGAGCCTCGCGTTCGAGCACCTGGTCCAGTGGTCGACGTCGAACGACGAGCAGGTGTTGTGGAACGTCGCCATGGCGTTCACGTCCCCCGCCGCGGCCGACGTCGCCAAGAAGGCGCTCATCGTGCTGCGGAAGCTGTCCCTCGACGAGCGCCGCTACGTCTGGCGCGCGGTGGCCACCGCCATGTGGAAGCTTGGACGGAAGAGGCCCGACGTCGTTCGTCCCGAGCTCGCACGTTGGCTCGAGGACGAGGAACGCGTCGACATCGCGCGAGCGGCGCTGACGTACCTCTAGTCCTGCGCCGGCCTACGCCGGCGCCTATAATGCCGGCGCCATGACCCAGAAGGACCGCAAACCCGGCGCGCTCGTGACCGGCAGCTCACGCGGCATCGGCGCCGCCATCGCGCGGCGCCTCGCCGAGCTCGGATACGGAGTGTGCATCAACTACGTCGCGTCGGAGGCCGCAGCCCACGACCAGGTACGCACGATCGAAGCGAAAGGCGGCCGCGCGGTCGCTGTCCAGGGCGACGTCGCGTCGTTCTCCGACGTGGAGCAGATGGTCAGGAAGACGGCCGAAGCCTTCGGCGGAATCCGCATTGTCGTCAACAACGCCGGTTTTTCCGAGCACGCCACCGTCGAGGGGACAACGATCGACGCGTGGAATCGCGCCGTCGCCGTGAACCTGTCCTCCGCGTTCTACGCGGTGAAGGCAGCACTACCGTACCTGCGAAGCGAGCCGTGGGGGCGAATTGTCAACATCTGTTCGCTCCGCGCGATGACCGGCTCCGACCACGGCGCCCACTACGCCACGGCGAAGGCCGGGCTGATCGGGCTGACCAAGTCGCTCGCTCTGGAGCTGGCGCCCGCCATCACCGTCAACGCGGTCTCGCCGGGCTACACGCGAACGGACATGACGAGGGATTCCCTCGCTCGCCACGGCGAGGCAATCCTGGCGCGCATTCCGGCGCACCGCGCGGCGGAGCCGGAGGAAATCGCCGCCCTCGTCGCGTTCCTCGCCTCGGAAGATGCGGCCTATATCACCGGGGAAACGGTCAACGCCAACGGCGGCATCTACATGAGATAGGTGGTGAAGGCGCATGAAACCCGCAGTGGAGATCCGCGAGTACCGACCGAGCGAGGACGCCGACGCCTGCCGCCGCACGTGGAACGAGAGCGGCTGGGTGGACGGCGCGAAGAACGAGGAAGCCTTCCGCCTGTTCGCCGAGAGCGCCCGGTCCGTCGTCGGCGTGGTGGACGGATCGGCCGAGTGCCTGGTCAACGTCCATTCGGGGTCGCTCCGCTACCTCGACCTCGACATCCCGCTCGCCTGCGTGACCGGAGTCACGACGAGCCGCATCGTGCGTCGGCAGGGTCTGGCCGGCCGCAGCACCGCGTGGGCGCTCGCCGCGGAGGCGATCGCGGGGACTCCCGTCGCGGCGCTCGGCGTCTTCGAACAGGGGTTCTACAACCGGCTCGGATTCGGCAACGGTCCCTACGAGACCTGGTGCACGTTCGACCCGGCGCAGCTCGTGGTGCACTCGACGCCCAGGATCCCGGCGCGCCTCACATCAGCAGATTGGGAGGCCGTCCATGCGAGCCGCCTCCGGCGCCGCCGCTGGCACGGCGCCGCCACCATCCTGTCCGGCGAGCTGACTCGCGCCGACATGCTGTGGGGCGAGAAGTCGTTCGGTCTCGGATACCGCGATGAGACCGGCGCCCTCACGCACCACATCTGGTGCTCGACTGAGAAACCACGCCGTGGTCCGTACTCCGTCGACTGGATGGCCTTCCGCACGCGCGAGGAATTCCACGAGCTCCTCGCCCTGATCCACAGCCTCGCCGACCAGATCCACTCGATCGAGATCCATGAACCTCCGGGCCTGCAACTGCAGGACCTGCTCCGGCAGCCGTTCAAGGGCCGCCGGATGACCGAGGCGTCGCCCCACGTCCAGCGCATGTCATCAAGCGCCTATTGGCAACTGCGAATCCTCGACCTCCATCGCACGCTCGCCGTGACGCACCTGCCTGCCGGACCGGTGCGCTTCAACCTCGAGCTCTCCGATCCGATCGAGAGTGCGCTTCCTGCGCGCTCGCCGTGGCGAGGCGTTGCAGGCTCGTACGTCGTCACGTTGGGTCCCGAGAGCGGCGCCGAGCGCGGCGCGAATCCAGCGCTCGCGACACTGCGAGCGTCTGTCAACGCGTTCTCACGCACATGGCTCGGCGTTCGGTCACCGACCAGCCTCTCCTGGACGGACGACCTCGAAGCGCCGCCCGCTCTCCTTGGGAGCCTCGATCGAGCCCTCTGCCTGCCGGCGCCGGCGTGCGACTGGGATTACTGACCGGGCACGACGGTGAACCGCTGGCTCTGACGCTGCGACTCACCTATGATGATGGGCCGAGGTTTCCATCTTGTGAATGAGAAGAGAGATTTCGCCGATGGAGGTCTCCATCTCGTGGACGAGAAGAGAAGGTTCGTCGATGGCGGGCTCCACCTCTTCGACGCAGAAGGGAGGGTTCACTCATGAGGGTATTGCGAGGAGTTATCTCCGGAGGCGGCATTGCGGCGTTCTTCTTCTTCAGCTGGGTCATCGAGGCGCTCTGGAACAGCATCTTGGTCGACCAGCTCGGCCTCGTCGCGGTGAAGGTGAACTACTGGCAAGCGGCCGCGTTGTGGTTCCTGTCGATCATCTTCTTCGCCGGAGCCGGAATCGTCGCGTCGCCGCGCGTACGAAGGTGGTGGAGGAGCGACTAGCGTCCCGCTCGGATCCAAACGGCAGCTCGAAGGGCACGGCCCGGCCGTCGACCCGGCCGCGTCATGCGCCAAGAGGAGCCTGACTCTGAACTCCAACTCCGCACACAGCGCCTGGGCCGAGCTTCGTCCCCTGATGGACGAACGCTTCGTCATTCTCGACACCGAGACCACGGGCCTCCTTGCGCCGGAACTCGTCTCGGTCGCCGTCGTCGACTGCCGCGGGCGAACGGTGCTGTCCGAGACGGTTCGCCCGGCGAAGCCGATCGAACCGGAGGCGAGCCGCATTTCCGGAATCACGATGGAATCGGTTGCGGACCGACCGGAGTTCCCGGCCGTCGCCGCCGACGTCTCTCAAGCCCTTGACGGCCGGCTCGTGGTCATCTACAACGCCGCCTACGACACGCAGGTGCTCCGCAATACGTGTGCTCGTTACGGGATCGAGGTTCCCGCCTTTCGCCCCTGGTGTGCAATGGAGTGGTTTGCGCGCCTGTACGGCGAATGGGACGAAGGTCGCGGCGCCTACATTTGGCAGTCGCTGTCGAAGGCAGCTACGTACTTCGGCGTCGTCCAAGAATCGGCGCACAGTGCCGTCGCGGACTGCCTCACGACGTGGAAGATCCTCGAGGAGGCCTTCCGGCGCTCCGGCCTGCGGGTTCCCGGCATGGAGCCGCTTCTCTAGGCCTGCGGCTCGTCGCGGCGGCGGTGATCGGCGCCCGCACTGCTCGTATACTCGGATTCTCAAGGAGGAGCGACCATGGAGAAGAGGCTCTACAGGAGTCGAGCCGACTCGATGCTCGGAGGGGTCTGCGGCGGGCTCGCCGCGTACTTCAGCGTGGACGTCACCCTCATCCGCCTCTTGTTCGTCCTCTTCGCCGTTGCCACGGGAGTCGGGATCCTCGCGTACTTCATCCTTTGGCTCGTCGTCCCCGTCGAAGGGCAGTCGTCCACGGACCTCGGAGAGCGGATCCACGAAGGGGCCGAGGAGATCGCCAACCGCGCCCGGACGATGAGCGAGGACCTGCGGTCGCCCGACGGGTCGCGCCACTCGGGGGCCACCGTCGTGATTGCCCTCGTGCTGATTCTGATCGGCGTCGTCTTCCTGTTGCGCAACGTGGGCGTATCGTGGGCCCGATGGATCAGACTGGGAATCCTGTGGCCGATCCTTCCGATCGGCCTCGGCGTAGCCCTCTTGTGGCGGCGTCTGCAAGGAGGAGGATCGAAGTGAGCCCTCGACGCCTTAGCGAGTTTGTCCTTCCGCTTCTCGTCCTTGGAGCGGGGATTGTGCTTCTCTTGAACACGCTCGACGTCGTCTCGTGGGCCGTGTGGGAGGACATCGCCCGGTTCTGGCCCGTCCTCCTGATCGCCATCGGATTGGGCGCGCTCCTCCGCGGAGTGAGAGGAGGCTCGCCGTGACAGGTCGAGCGCTTCGAGGATCGCTCCTCATCCCTCTCGTTCTCATCGCGTTCGGGGTCGTCGTCCTCCTCGTCAACTTCGGGGTGCTCGACGCGCGAGAGACCTGGCACGTTGTCCTGCGAGGTTGGCCGATTGTGATCATCCTGCTCGGGCTGGATCTCGTCCTGTCCAGGGCATCGGCGGGGCACGCGTTCGGCGTGCTCGTTCTCGTGTGTGTCATCGCGGCCGCCGCGTTCGCCGCCGTGAACTTCGCCGCTCCCGCACACTGGATCACGCAGACCGTTCAGGTCCACGAGCCGCTCCCGACGGCATCCGCCGTGGAGATCACGGCGGCGTGCCCCGAGTGCTCGATGACCCTGAGCGGAGGGGCTTCCCGCGACCGCCTTGTCGAGGGATCCGCGGAGGTCCGTTGGCTGGACCGCTTCGCGCGGACGTCGGAAGCGGACGGAACGACGTTCCGCCTCGAGCTTCAGGGCAAATCCCGCCTTCCGTTCACGGTTCGCTCCTTGCGCGACCGACCCGTCTGGAACCTTCGCGTCGCGGACGAGGTGGCGATGACGGTCTCGGTCTCCGGAGCCCGGTGCGACGTCGACCTCACGAAGTCAAACGTCGCCACGCTCTACGTCCGGGCCGACGGGGAGGCCTCGATCCGCTTGTCCAAGGTTCGAGCGAGCACCGTCTACGTCACCGCGGAATCCGTGCGCATCGAGGTTCCCGGGGACGTCGGGCTTGTCGTCGAGGGAACCGACGCCGTCGGTCAGCTTCTCGTCCCGGACGACTACACACGCGGCGCGACCTCCGTGGCCTCGCCGCAGGCAGACGCGGCGCGCGTTCGCACGCGCATCGTCATCCTCCCGGGAGCCGAGCGCGTGGAGATCGTGCCGGCCGGCACGGACGCGACAACGCCGAAGACGTAGCTGCGCCCTCACTCTACGGCTGAGGCTTCCAGAACTGCCAGAACTTCCGTGCGACGAGGTCGGCGCGGACTTCGCCCTTCGCCACGACGACGCGGAAGTCCATGATGTAGCTTCGTCCCGTCCGCACATCGGCGATCCGGCAGACCGCGGAGGCCCGTCCGCTGATGTCCCCGCTTGTGAGGTTCAACTCTACGTTGCCGAGGCTCAGCCGCGCGGCGGTCAGTGCGAGGACCACGTCCGCTGAGCCCTCGTCCGAGACGATGCGGATGTCGCGTTCCCCTAGCTTGACGCGCAGCGCGGCCTCGAGGTCCAGAGCCCCGGTTGGAGCCGGCTCGTTCCCCACCCTGAGGGCGACGGTGCGCACGCCGGCGAGCGGATCCGGCGCCGGCCAGAGGAGTACAACCGCGACGATCGCCGCAACAGCGACCACAGCACCTACAACCTGCCATCCCCGCTTCGTCATGCGCCCTCCTGCGTTTCCGTGAATCTCCTTCGATCGTACCGCGCGCGGCCGAGAGACGAAAGGCACCTGCACTCGGAGCTCGCTTGATCGCCCGCCGGTCTTCGCGTAAGGTCCCCAAACCAACGCTGGGGATGCAAGCAGGCGTCGTTCGAAAGGGGAGCCGTGGCCAACCGGCAGGATCGATCGAAGTCCCGCCGACGATGGCTCGCCATTCTCCTCGCCACGGGAGTCGCCGCGGTCGGAGCCCTCGTCTACCTCTTCGCCTTCAGTCCCCTCGCGCCGAACCCCCCGGCTGTCTACCAGGAGCCGACGAGCGCTCACGCGCTCTCACCGGAGACAGTGCCTATCGAAGAAGAGGCGCACCGGGCCACGGTCGCAGATGCGCCGACGGCTCAAACACCCTCGACGTCGACCCCCGTTGCTGACACTCCTTCCGCGCCTTCGCCCGCAACCGTCGAGGAGCCTCCCGTCGGGTACGCACGTGGAAGCCGCGCGCCCGACTTCACGCTGCGCTCCTTGGACGGTGAGTCGATCACGCTGTCCAATTACCGAGGACACATCGTGATTCTCGACTTCTGGGCAAGCTGGTGCGGGCCGTGCCGCACCTCGATGCCCGCTCTGCATGCCCTGTGGGAAGGCTACCGCGACCGCGGCGTGGTCCTCATCGGGATCAGCCTCGACCGCATCGAGAGCGACGCACGAACGTACCTACGAGCAAACAACTTCGACGGGATGATCGCCCTGTGGGAGTCCGTCACGGCGTCGCAGGCCGTGGCCCGGGCCTACGGCGTCGCCGGGATCCCCAGGACGCTTGTGATCGACGCCGACGGGATCGTCCGATTTGCTGGGCACCCCGCCACGCTCTCCGTCGACCTCATTGACCTGTATCTGTAGCCATAGGCCGCCCCCGGGGTCGGGTATACTCCGCCCATCTTGGTTCCGTCGCCCATTCTCGGCGACGCAAGGGGGCACGTTGGACACGCTGACCACGTATCGAAGCATCGTGGGCGACATGGGCAAGCTCGCCTCCGCCCTGAGTCTCCTCGGATGGGACCAGCAGACGCACATGCCGACCAAGGGCGTCGCGATCCGTTCTCAGGTCACGGGAAAGCTCAGCAAGATGCAGTTTGAGCTCCTCACCTCCGACGAGCTCGGGACATGCCTCGCGGAGCTCCGGACCGCCAACGGACTCAGCGAGCTCGAGCGGGCGAGCGTCCGCCGCGTCGGGAAGGACCACGATCGGAACCGCGCGATCCCCGCGGAGCTGATCGAGGAGCAGAGCATCGCGCAGACCCAAGCGCAGACCGCGTGGATCGCGGCCCGGCAGGCCTCCGACTTCGGAGCCTTCCGGCCGCACCTCGAGAAAATGGTGGGCTACGCGCGCAAGTTCGCCGAGTACTACGGCTACGAAGAACACCCCTACGACGCCCTGCTGGAGGACTATGAGCCTGGCATGACGTGCCGGAAGCTCAAGGCCATCATCGAGCCCCTACGCGCCGAACTCGTCCCGTTCCTCCGACAACTGATGGAGAAGGGAACGCGACCGGACGCGTCGCTCCTCGACGGCACGTTCGACGCAGAAACGCAGCGCCGTCTCTGCCGACGCGCCCTCGAGGTCATTCGCTACGATTTCGAGGCTGGGGGTCTCGCCGACGTCGCTCACCCGTTCACGACGACGATCGGTCCGGGCGACGTCCGCATCACGAACCGCTACCTCGAGGCGCACCTCCTGTCGAGCGTGTTTGGTGCCCTCCACGAGGGCGGGCACGCGCTCTACAACCAGGGAATGCCAGAGGAGTTGTACGCCCTCGGCATCGCTCGCGGGTCGTCGAACGGGATCCACGAATCCCAGTCGCGGATGATCGAGAATCAGGTCGGACGGAGCCTGCCGTTCTGGACCTTCTTCCAGCCCGTTCTCGCCGAGTTCTTCCCCCAGTTCAAGAAGGCGAAAGCGAAGGACCTGTACGCCGCCGCGAACGTCGTTTCCCCGTCGCTCATCCGCGTTGAAGCGGACGAGGTTACGTATAACTTCCACATCATGGTGCGGTTCGAGATTGAGGCGGGACTCCTCGACGGCTCGATCGACGTCGCCGACCTGCCACGGCTGTGGAATGACGCGATGAAGCGCTACCTCGGCGTGGTTCCCCCGAACGACGCACAGGGAGTCCTCCAGGACGTGCACTGGTCGATGGGCTACTTCGGCTACTTCCCGTCGTACATGCTCGGGAACCTCTACGCGGCCCAGATGTTCCGCACCCTCCGCAAGGAACTCCCGACGCTCGACAAGTCGATCCAGGCCGGCAACTTCGAGCCGCTCCTCGGATGGCTACGCGAGAAGGTCCACCGGTACGGCGCAGCGTACGAGCCCCAGGAACTCATGAAGCGGATCACCGGCCACGAACTCGACGGTTCGCACTTCGTCAGCTACGTGACCGAGAAGTACGGGGCGATCTACAGACTCTAGCGGAGGAACCCGGGCCGGGCCCGCTCGGTGCCCGACCCGGCTCCCTCTGCCTCTACTCGTCGTCTTCGCGGGGTGTGCCCCGTCGATGCCCGCGGCGGTCGGGCCGCCCGCGCGGCGCTCTCTGCGCCTTGCGCGCCGAGATCGGCAACTCCTGCTTCCGCGTCGTCTTCGCCTTCTCTGTGCAGAGCGCCACGAGCGCGTCGTGAATCGTTTCAAGCTGGTACTCGCGCGTCCTCTGAGTCACGGGGATGAGGTCGACCGTCGCCGCGCCGAGCTGCCTCGCCAGCCGCTCCATCGTGGCAAGGCATGACACCGCTCCGTTCCCGGAGCCGCCCGCCGCGGCTACACAGATCGTCGGCTTCTCCGCGAGCGCGCTCGCCGCACTCTCCGACTTCGTCGCTTCGCAGCGACGCAGCCGATCGAAGAACGCCTTGAACGCCTCGCTCGGCTCGCCGAAGTACACCGGGGTGACCCACACGAACGCCTCCGCCTCACCGAACATCGCGTGCAGCTCTTCGAAGTCGTCCTCCAATCGGCATTCGTGCTTCGTCTTGCACGGTCCCCAACCGTCGGCGCACACAGCGCACCGCTCGATCATGTAGCTCGGCAGGTTGACCACGCGCGCCGGACACCGGCCGTCCACAACCCCCTGCCGTGCCGCTTCTCCGCACGCAGCGGTCAGGCCAGCCTCGTTCGGGCTAGACGTGATGACAAGAACCTTCATCGCTCTCCTTTCGGCCGTCGCTCACACACGAGCGCCTCAAGCACTCGTTCCGGCGTGAACGGCGTCCGCCGCAGGCGGATGCCTACGGCGTCGTAGATCGCGTTCGCGATCGTAGGGATGGGCCCGTTGATCCCGATCTCACCCACCGACTTGGCGCCCATCGGTCCCGTCGGCTCGTACGATCCCACCAGGATCACGTCAAGGTTCGGAACGTCGAGGGCCCCGGGAATCTTGTAGTCGAAGAGAGACGGGTTTCGCACCCGCCCCGTCGAGCTGAACAGCATCTCCTCGCTGAGAGCGTAGCCGATCCCGTTGACGATCGCCCCCTCCATCTGACCCTCCGCCATGAGGGGGTTGATCGCGACTCCGCAGTCCACGGCGGCCACGTAGTGTACGACCTTCACCCGCCCCGTCTCCACGTCCACGGCGACCTCAGCAAAGTTGGCCAGGAACGGCGGCGGGGACTCACTGGGGACGCACGACGCCGTCGCCGCGATCTGGAACTGGTCCGACGAGTACATCGCTCGCCGACACACCTCGGCCAGCGAAACCCGCGCCCCCGCAGGGCCGACGGCGTGCTCGCCGACCAGCCGCAGGCTCTCGACGGACGCCTTCAGCATTGGCGCGGCCACCGACAGGATCTGGCCGCGCACTCCTTCCGCGGCCCGCTGGACGGCCATCCCCGACACGTACGTCGTCGACGACGCGTACGCGCCGACGTCGAACGGGGTCAAGTCCGTGTCGGAGGACGTCACGATCATGCGCGACGCGGGAACGCCGAGCACCTCGGCGGCAATCTGCGCGAGGATCGTGTCCGACCCGGTTCCGATATCGGTCGCCCCGACAAGCAGGTTGAACGACCCATCCTCGTTCATCTTGATCGTCGCCGCGGCCATGTCGATCTGCGGGATTCCCGAGCCCTGCATCATGATCGACATTCCGACGCCGTGAACCCACGGCCCCTCGCGGCGCCGGGCTCCGCGCTTCTCACGCCAGCCGATTCGCTCGGCGCCGACCGCGATGCACCGCTCGAGCTCGCAGCTCTTGACCGTCTGCGAAACGCCCTCGCGTCCCTCTCCGAGCTTTTCGAAAATCGGCGATGTCTCTCCTACCCGGATGTGGTTTCGACGCCGCAACTCGATCGGGTCGAGGCCGAGGCGTTCCGAGAGCTCGTCCATCGCCGTCTCGAGCGGGAAGTACCCTTGCGTCGCACCGTAGCCGCGGTAGGCTCCCGGAACCGGGAGGTTCGTGTACACCGCCTGCCCGTAGAAGTGGGCGTTCTTCGCCTTGTTGTAGAGCGGCAGTGTCTTCGAACCGGTGTTGGCGAGCACGGTCAAGCCGTGCGCTCCGTATGCCCCCGTGTTCGACGTCGCCTCCATCTCGATCGCGTGGAGCACGCCGTCCTTGTTCGCACCAAGCTTCACGCGAACGCGCATCGGATGGCGGGTCCGCGCCGCGACGAACTCCTCCGCGCGCGACAGGCTGAGGAACGCGGCGCGTCCCGTCCGGAGCGTCACCCAGCCCGCGATGTCCTCGAGCAGGACCTCTTGCTTCGTGCCGAATCCCCCGCCGACGCGCGGCTTGATCACCCGGATCCGTTGGATCGGGATCCCTAGCGTCTGTGCGACGATGCGCCGAACGTGGAACGGGACCTGCGTGCTCGTCCGTAGAACAAGCCGATCGTCGCTGTCGAGGTAGCTGTGGACGACGTGGGTCTCGATCGGCGTGTGTTGGGCGTACTGCGTCTCGCACGTCGTCTCCACGACCACGTCCGACTCTACGAATCCACGCTCGACGTCGCCCACGTCAATGTCCACATCGGCGACGATGTTTCGTGCGGCTTCGTAAATCCCCGTCGAGTCCCCCTCGTCGTGAATGACGGGGGCCCCCTCGGCTCTCGCCTCGTCGATCGAGAGCACCGCCGGCAGTTCTTCGTACGTGACCCGGATCGCCCGCAAGGCCTCCTCCGCCGCCTCCTCTGTCTCCGCCGCCACCGCCGCGACGCGATCACCAACGAAGCGCACCTTCGTGTCGAACATCCGCGCGTCGTAGGGCGACGGTTCCGGATAGCCCTGGCCCGCCGTCGTGTGCCTTGTCGAAGGCGTGTTCTCGTACGTCAGGATCGCGATCACACCGGGGATCTGCGCCGCCGCGGAGCTGTCGATTCGGACGATGCGGGCGTGCGCGTGAGGGCTCCCAAGGATCTTGACGTAGAGCACGTCCGACAGGTCAACGTCAGCGACGAATTTCGGTTTCCCTTTGACGAGACCGACGCCGTCGACCTTGCGGACGCTTTGCCCGACGACGACAAACGACTCTCGCTCAGCCATTCCGTCCGCTCCTCATCCGCTCGGCCGCCGTTTGGACCGCCCGGATCTGCTTCACGTATCCGGTGCAGCGACACAGATTGCCCGAGATCGCCTCGCGGATCTCCCCCTCGCTCGGGGTCGGGTTCCGAGACAGGAGGTCGTACGCGGAGAGAACCATGCCCGGCGTGCAGTACCCGCACTGCACCGCGCCTTCGTCGAGGAACGCCTCCTGGATCGGGTGGAGCGCGTCGCCGTTCGCAAGCCCTTCGATCGTCAGGATCGCTCTCTTCTCCGCCTTCGCCGCCAGGACGAGGCACGCGTTGACCGCGCGGCCGTCGAGGAGCACGGTGCACGCTCCGCAATCCCCCGACCCGCACCCCTTCTTGACGCCTACGTGCCCCGCGCGGCGTAGGACCTCGAGCAGCGTGTCTCCCGGGTTCGCATCGACGACGCGGCGCGCGCCGTTGATCGTCAGTTCGAGGCTCGTCATAGCGCCCCCTCCATCCCGTCACGCGTCAGCCGCTCAAAGCAACGCCGCACGCCGACCTCGGTCAACGTCCTGCGGTACAACTCCGACGCGCGGCGGTCGTCGCGAGCGTCGACGCCGCGCGCCGCGAGCGACGCCGCGTCGCCGATCGTCGCCGACGACGGACGCTTCCCCTCGAGGGCAGCTTCCACGTCTGGGAGCCTCCGCGCCAGGGCCGGTGTTCCGCCCACGGCGACTCGCACGCGGCTGCAGGTGCCCTTCGCAACCTCCACAACGCAGGCGCAATTCAGAAGCCCGACGTCGAACCCTGTTCGCGCGAACTTCTCGAACGCGCCTCGTGTTGAGGGCGCCCGCTTGGGCAGCCGGATCCCCGTGACGAGCGGAGCGACGTTCTGCGATCGTGAGGCGTAGAAGTCCGCGGCCGGAACCGAGCGCGCCGCACCGTCGAAGACCTCAACGTCCGCGTCGAGGACCAAGAGAGCAAGAACCACGTCCGACCAGGGATGGGCGCGCGCCACCGCGCCGCCGATCGTCGCCACGTTCCGCTGCAGCGGAGACGCGACCTGCCGAAGCACGTCACGGAGGAAGCCGCCTGCATAGGCGGCGATCTCCGGGGCCTCAAGAATCCGCGAGAGGGTCGTCCCGGCACTGATCGCGAGTCCCGCGCGGCCTGCGCTAACCCCTGCTCGCCCGAGCCGCGAGACGTCGATCAGCGTCGTCACCGTCTCCGGCGTGTACAGAATGAGATCGATTCCTCCGCCGAGGAATCGCGTCGTCTCCGGGTCGGCCGTCCGAAGCCTCCACGCCTCGTCCGCCGTGGTCGGCCGGGCGATCGACTGGATGCGGTGAAGTCCCACGTCTTCCACGTCTCCTTCGCGTTCTTCGCGTCGATTATTGCCATCGCCTCGGGCCGAAACAAGCGGACCCGGCTTCCCGTGTTTGCACGCCGTGGTGCCTCGCATCGCCCATCTTGTCGTATCCTCCATGTGATGCTATCCTGTGACTACGCATAGCGGCCTCCTGTCCGGAACGCCGTGCCTCATCCGGCGGGCGGAGCAAGGCTACAGAAGCTGCGGCTCCGCCCGCCCTCCGTTTCCCGGCCGTATCGTTGTCTGACCGTCCGACAGCCGCTATCCTCTCCCCCGCAGGTTGCAGAAAGCGCCGACCGGAACGGAGGTCCGATGAAACAAGCGATCGAGAACGCTGTCGTGTGGGACGGGGAGCGGGTGATCGAGCGCGGATCAATCCGGATCGAGGACGGTCTGATCGCCGCGGTCGGCCCGACCGCAGGCAGTCGTTTCGCCGCAGACGAGACGATCGACGCCGAGGGAAGGCTCGCAATCCCCGGGTTCATCAACGCCCACACCCACCTCTACAGCAGCCTGGCGCGAGGGCTGTCCCTCCCCGGCTACGCGCCGCAGTCGTTTACCCAGATCCTAGAGCAGCTCTGGTGGCGACTCGACAAGGCTTTCGACGACTCCGCCGTAACGACGAGCGCCCTCGTCGGCGCGATGGAGGCGGCCCGCTGCGGGGTGACAACCCTCGTCGACCACCACGCGAGCCCGAACGCGATTCCCGGCTCGCTCGACCGCGTGCGCGACGCGGTGTGCCGCCGAGTCGGCCTTCGCGCCGCTCTGTGCTACGAGACGTCCGATCGGGACGGAGACGAGCGTGCCCTCCTCGGGATCCAAGAGAACGCCCGTTTCCTCGCGACCCTCGACCCGCAGGATTCGCTCTGCTCGGGGCTCTTCGGGCTTCATGCCTCGCTGACGCTCGGCGACGGAACGCTCCGAGCCGTCGCGGCGAAGTTCCCGGACGGCGCGGGGATCCACATCCACGTCGCCGAGGGTCCGGAGGACGAGCCGCAGTGCGTGAAGCGCCACGGCGTCCGCATCGTTCCGCGGCTCGACGGGTTCGGCCTTCTCCGCCCGCGCTCGATCCTGGCCCACTGCCTGCACGTGGACGCCGACGAGAAGGACTTGATCGCCAAGCGGGACGCGATCGTCGTCCACAACCCGCGCTCCAACATGAACAACGCCGTGGGCACCTTCGACCTTGACGGATTCCTCGACCGCGGCATCCTGGCGGGGCTCGGGACGGACGGACTCGGCGCGAACATGCTCGCTGAGCTCTTCACGGCCGGACTCGCCCAGCGCCAGGCGAGGCAGGACGCTCTCGCCGGAGCATTCCCGCAGCTCGACCGGCTTCTCTTCGAGAATAACCCTGCGATCGCCGAGCGCGTCTTCGGAGTCCGGACCGGGCGGCTCGTTCCCGGGGCTCCCGCCGACATTGCCGTCCTCGACTACGCGGCCCCGACGCCGCTTGCCGAAGGCAACGTTCTCGGGCACCTCCTCTTCGGGGTTGCCGTGCACGCGCTCCGCGTGAGCGACCTGTTCGTAGGGGGCCATCCGATCCTGCGGAAGGGCCTGTTCGTCGACCTCGACGAGCGCGAGGAGTACGCGCACGCTCGAGAGGAAGCGCGCCGCCTGTGGAAGCGAATCGCATGAGGAGGCGACCGTGAGCCACGCCATGCGTCCGACGCCCTTCGAGCCGCTCCTTCGCCGAGTTCTCGACGAGTACCGCGAGCGAGGGAGCATCCTTGGGATCCCCGGCGGCCTCTTCTACCGACCGCAGGAGTCCGCCCCGTATGCGACGAAGATCTTCGGCTCTCCGCTCGCGACCCCGATCGGTCCGGCCGCCGGTCCGCACACCCAGCTCGCGGGGAACATCGTCTCGGCGTGGCTGTGCGGCGGACGGTTCATCGAGCTGAAGACAGTCCAGATCATGGACGAGCTCGATATCCCGCGCCCGTGCATCGACGCCGCCGACGAGGGGTACAACGTCGAGTGGTCGCAGGAGCTCCGCCTGGAGGAGTCCGCCCGCGAATACGCGTCGGCGTGGGCCCTCGTCCACATCCTCCACCGGCTCCTCGGCCTCGAAAGGCGGGTCCCCCTCGGCACAGTCTTCAACATGAGCGTTGGCTACAACCTGGAGGGAATCCGCAGCTCCCGCATGCAACGGTTCATGGACTCCCTCGAGGACGCTTCGGAACTCCTCGACCCGATCCGCAAGAGGCTTCGGACCCGCTTCCCACGCTTCGCTGACGTCGACATTCCGAACCGCATCGCGAACAGCGTCACGCTCTCGACGATGCACGGCTGCCCGCCCGACGAGATCGAGCGGATCGCGACCCATCTCCTCGCAGAGCGCGGCCTGCACACGACCGTCAAGCTGAACCCAACGCTCCTCGGTAAGGAGCGCCTGGCCCAGATCCTCCACAGCCATCTTGGGTTTGTGGAGATCGAGGTTCCCGACGCCGCCTTCGCCCACGACCTCCCCTACGACCGAGCCCGCGAGCTGATCGCGTCGCTCCGGCGCGCCGCCGATCGATGCGGCCGGACGTTCGGCGTAAAGCTGTCGAACACCCTTGAGGTGAGAAACCATCGCGGCGTCCTCGCGGGAACCGAGATGTACCTGTCGGGCCGGCCCCTCTACCCAATCACGCTCGACCTCTTCCTACGGTTGCGGCGTGAGTTCCCAGGCCTTCCCGTGTCGTACTCCGCCGGCGCCAACGCCGACAACGTCGCGTCGCTCCTCGCCGCCGGCGTATGCCCCGTGACGGTCGCCTCCGACCTTCTGAAGCCCGGAGGCTACGGCCGACTCGCCCAGTATTTGGAACGCATCTCCGACGCCATGGCCGCGGCAGGCGCCGCGTCGCTCGCGGCGTTTGCCGCCGACGCCGATCGCACCCTGGAGCGCGTCGCGGCCGAGGCTCTCTTCGACCCTCGCCACACGAAGGGCTACGTCCCGGCGGAGCTTCCCAAAGTGGCATCGCCGCTGACGGCGTTCGATTGCATCGCGGCCCCGTGCGTCGAGGCGTGCGCGGTCTGCCAAGATGTGCCCGAGTACGTTGGCTACCTCGAGGACGGCGACGCGGACGCCGCGCTCACGGCGATTCTCCGCCGGAACCCGCTCCCCGGCATCACCGGTCACATCTGCACGCACCGTTGCCAGACCCGCTGCACGAGGACGAACGTCGACCGCGCTGTCGGGATTCGCGACCTAAAGCGGTTCGCCCTCGAGCGCGGACAAGCCCGGCTCACTCCCGCTGCATCCACGGGGCACCGGGTCGCGGTGATCGGCGCCGGACCCTCCGGCCTCGCCGCCGCCTTCCACCTCGCGCTCGCGGGCGTCGCCGTTACGGTCTTCGAGGCAAAGGATCGAGCCGGCGGAATGCCGGCACTCGCCCCGGCGTTCCGACTCCCACCGAACATCGTCACCGCCGACGTGGCACGCATCGAGGCGCTCGGCGTCGAGATCCGCACGAGCGCGCCGATCAAGGCGCCGCCGAGCGACCTCCTCGCGCAGGGCTTCGCCGCCGTCTACGTCGCCACCGGCTTCCCAAGAGACTCGATGCCCGAGGACGTCGCTGGGATCGATGCCGAGGGAGTGTACGGGGCCGTCGACTTCCTTGACCGCGTCGCCCACGAGCGGCCGCCGGCCCTCGGCACCTCGATCGTCGTCATTGGCGGCGGGAACACGGCGATGGACGCTGCGCGAACGGCATCTCGCCTCACCCACCACCCGTGCACCGTCGCCTACCGCCGGACGCGGGCCGAGATGCCGGCCGACGCCGAAGAGGTCGCCCTCCTGCTCGAGGAGGGCAACGTCCTCCTCGAACTCGTCTCTCCTGTGAAGGTCGTCGCCGAACGCGGTCGCGTCGTGTCCGTCGAGTGCGTTCGCAACCACCTCGGCGAGCCCGGAGCCGACGGGCGTCGCCGCCCCGAACCGACCCCGGGGAGCAATCTGCGGTTGTCGGCCGACGCCGTCATCGTCGCCACCGGCCAGCGCTCCGACCGCGATCTCCTGCGCTCCTGGAGGCTCGAGACCCGACCGGACGGAGGCGTCGTCGTGCACGAGGCAACCGGCCGGGCGGCACCGGACGCGATCTACGCCGGCGGCGATCTGGCCCGCGGGCCGGCGATCGCCGTGGCAGCGGCCGCCGACGGGCGGCGCGCTGCGGAGGCGATCCTGGCCGAGCTTGGAATCCCGCTCCGCGCCCCGGCAGATCGCGCGACGCCGAGCGCGTCCCGCGATGTCGAGGAGATCCGCCGCCGCAGAGCCCGGAGAGACAATCGCCAGGAGCCGTCTCGGCTTCCCATCGGACGACGCGGCGGGTTTGAGCTTGTGACGTCCGGCTTCACCGAGGCCCAAGCCTCCTCGGAAGCGTCGCGCTGCCTCCAGTGCGCGACCATCTGTGAGAAGTGCGTCCAGGTCTGCCCCAACCGCGCCAACGTCCCGTACGAGATCGAGCCGGTCGACGTCGAGGTCCCCGT
The DNA here is from genome assembly GCA_026390345.1 of Candidatus Bipolaricaulota bacterium. Taxonomy (GTDB): domain Bacteria; phylum Bipolaricaulota; class Bipolaricaulia; order UBA7950; family UBA9294; genus JAPLGD01. The sequence continues at coordinate 49,536 of JAPLGD010000068.1, forward strand.
CGTGTCCCTCGCGGACGGCGCGGTCGCAGGCCACGAGCGCGTCTCGATCCATCAGCCACGTCAGATCCTTCACATCGACGACTTGTGCAACGAGTGCGGCAACTGCACGACGTTCTGCGTCCACGAGGGGAAGCCGCACGCCGAGAAGCCCCGGCTCTTCTGGGACCGCGCCGCGTTCGACGCCACCGGACAGAACGCCCTGTTCGTCGACGGCACGGCGCTCTACGCGAAGACCGCGGACGGTGAGTCGATTCGCGTGCTCCTGACGGAAGACGGATACGCGTACGAGGACGCGAACCTCACGGCCCGGCTGACCCCGGCACTCGCCGTCACCGAGGTCCACTCGCGCAGAAGGGGGAAGGGGAACCGCTCTCTGCGCGCCGCCGTCGAGGCTGCGGCTCTATTCCGCGCCTTACGGAAGTCCGCGCCTTTCGTCCTCCCGGACCAAGAAGAAGGAGCCTCCTGATGGGCCGAATCGCCGCTCTGCGCTGCATCAGCTGCGGGGTCGAGTACAACCCCGCGCGTGTGGACTACACCTGTCCGTCCTGTGGGCCGCGGCGCGGCACGCTCGAGGTCCTCTACGACTACGACCGGTTGCGCCGAACCCTGAAACCTTCGTCGTTCTCCGAGACCGGGTTCGCCTCGATGTGGCGCTACGAGGCGCTCCTTCCGATCGAGGACCGCCGGTTCATTCAGCCGCTGCGTGTCGGATGGACGCCCCTCTACGCTTTTCCGGGCCTCGCGAAGGAGCTTCGGCTGGCCGCATTCTACGTGAAGGACGACGGACAAAACCCCACGGCCTCCTACAAAGACCGCGCGAGCTCGGTCGTCGTCATCAAGGCCCAGGAGAAGGGGAGGCCGGTCGTCACGTGCGCATCCACGGGGAACGCCGCGTCCTCCCTCTCCGGTTTTGCGGCGTCGACCGACCTCCGGACGATCATCTTCGTCCCCGAACGCGCCCCGGAAGCCAAGGTGGCCCAGCTTCTGATCTACGGCGCCAAGGTCTTCCTCGTCCGCGGATCCTACGACGTGGCCTATGACCTTGCCGCGGAGGCGGCCGAGGCGTTCGGGTGGTATAACCGGTCCGCCGCCGTGAACCCGTACCTGGTCGAGGGTAAGAAGACGGGGGCGCTCGAGATCGCCGAACAGCTCGGGTGGAACCCGCCGGACGTTGTCTTCATCGGCGTCGGGGACGGCTCGGTGATCAGCGGCCTTTGCAAGGGGTTCGACGAGCTCGTTCGCCTCGGGCTGATCGCCCGTGCCCCGCGCGTGATCGGCGTCCAGGCGGAGGGCTCGGCGCCGATCGCCCGCGCATTCGCCGCGTACCGGGGACGCACCGTCCCCATCGAGGATGGGGACGCCCACACCGTCGCTGACAGCATCTGCGTCGGCAAGCCTCGGGACATCGTCAAGGCCGTCACCTACGTCGCGCGAAACGGCGGCGAGTTCGTGACGGTGAGCGACGCCGAGATCCTCGACGCGATCGTGACGTTGGCCCGCAGGACTGGCGTGTTCGCCGAGCCGGCGGGAGCGGCCTCGTACGCCGGGCTTCGCAAGCTCGCCGCCGCGGGTACACTGGAGGGGAAGACGGCGGCCGTCGTGGTTTCCGGGAACGGGCTGAAAGACGTGGCCTCGCCGAGGACGATCGTCGAATCTCCCATTCCCGTCGAGCCGTCGTTGAAGGAGATCGAGCGGCACCTATGAAGGTCCGATTCACCGTGAACGGTCATGCCGCAACTGTCGAGGGAGACGCCGAGATGAGGCTCCTCGACGCGCTTCGCGACGTGCTCCATCTCACGGGAACGAAGGAGGGGTGCGGCGAGGGGGAGTGCGGAGCCTGCACCGTCCTCCTCGACGGCCTCCCCGTTAACTCGTGCCTCGTCCTCGCCGCTCAGGCGGAGGGACGCGAGGTGCTGACGATCGAGGGGCTCGCCGACGGCCCGCGGCTGCACCCGATCCAGCAGGCGTTCGTCGACGCCGGCGCGGTACAGTGCGGCTTCTGCACCCCGGGGTTCGTCATGTCGACCTACGCGCTGCTCCGCGACCACCCGGCGCCGTCCGAAGAGGAGATCCTCACAGCGCTCGAGGGAAACCTGTGCCGCTGCACGGGGTACGTGAGAATCGTCGATGCGGTCAAGCGGGCGGCCGTGCAGCTGGCCGAGACGCGCCTCGGTGAGGCGCGAGCACGAGCGCGGGAGACCGCATGATCGCAGGCCTCGTCCTCGCCGCTGGACTCGGTCAACGGATGGGGGCGATCAAGCCGCTCGTCGACGTGGATGGCGTCCCTTCCCTCGGCCGCGTGCTGGCGACCCTCGACGAGTCAGGAATGCAATTCGTCGCCGTCGTTCTGGGAAACGATGCCGAGCGAATCCGAAGCGAGGTCGACCTCAGAGGGCGGCTGGTCGTCGTGAACCCGTCGCCCGAGCGCGGGATGGCATCCTCGCTCGCCCTCGGCCTCGCGGCGCTCCCTGCGGACGCGGAGGGAGTCCTCGTCTTCCACGCCGACATGCCGTTCCTTCGATCCACGACCGTCCGCGCCGTCCTTCTCGCCGCCGCGGAAGCAGAGATCGCGGCTCCGTCTTGGAACGGGGTTCGCGGGTTCCCGGTGTTCTTCCACCGCCGTCAGTGGGAGGAACTGCGTTCGACCCTCCACGGCGACGCCGGGGGAAAGAGCTTCATCCGCCGGCATCCCGACCGCCTGCAAACAGTCGAGGTCGAGGATCCGGGTTGCGTTCGGGACATCGACCGTCCCGACGATCTCACGCCGCAGAAGGAGACCCCGTGCTGCGCTACGTCCGAGTAGACACAGAGGCCGAGCTTCTCGACGCCCTCCGCAAGGACGGCGCCCAGCTTCTGTCCGGGGGAACGGACCTCCTGGTGAAGATGCGCTCCGGGCTCGTCCGGCCAAAGAGCCTCGTCGACCCCGCTGCCGTTGCCGAGCTTCGCGGGATCGAAACGGCCGGAGGGGCTTTGCGTATCGGCACCGCAACGCCGCTGAGCGAGATCCTGGCCTCGAAGGAGGTTCGAGAGAGAGCTCCACTGCTCGTCGACGTCCTCCGCGTCCTCGGATGCGTCCAGATCCGCAACCGCGGCACCCTCGGAGGAAACCTTGCGAATGCGTCGCCGGCCGCCGACAGCGCGATCCCTCTCTTGCTCTACGAGGCGAACCTCGAGCTGGCCGGAGGTGACGGCGCACGCAACGTCCCCGTCGGTGGATTCTTCCTCGGACCCGGACGCACGGTCCTCCAGCACGGCGAGTACATCCGCGCCGTCCGCATCCCCGCCTCGCGGCAGAACTGGATCCCGTTCTTCCACAAGGTGGGCCGCCGGCGCGCTTTGACGATCGCCATCGCCAGCATCGGGGGTCTCGCCGCCGTCTCGCAGGGAAGAGCCACCGAAGTCCGCCTCGCGGCCGGGTCGGTGGCACCGATTCCGCTCCGCCTCAAGTCCGCCGAGGAGTGGCTCGCCGGGCGCGCTCTCGACCGGGAGACGATCCAACACGCCGGGGCGCTAGCCGCCGGCGAGGTCTCCCCGATCGACGACGTCCGGGCCACTGCCGCCTACCGACGCGCCGTCACCGGCGACCTCGTCGTGCGCTTCCTCGAGGGCGCCGCAGCCGCCTAGACGCGGGCTCCCCCCTTCTCTTCCCGTCGCCTCCCGGCTATCCTGGCAGGAAGAAAGGGAGGTCGCCATGTTCAAGCGCCGGCTCGGTCTTGCGCTCGGAGTCCTGAGCTGTCTTCTGCTCGCCGGATGCGAGTTCTTCCAGCAGCCGCCCGTCGCGTCGTTCGTCGTCCACTACAGCGTTGTCAGCACCGACCCGATGGTCGTCGACCTCGACGCGTCCGCCTCGTCTGATCCGAACGGAGATGTGATCACGGCGTACATGTGGACGTTCGGAGACGACGTCACGATCCTGACTCCGCTGGATACGACGAAAACCGTGACGGTCCCTGTGCTACGCGTGCGCTATCCTCTCGAGGGTGCGTACCCCGTCCAACTCTTAGTACGGAACGAGTTGGGCGAGACGTCAGCGATCGTCTCAGGAACCGTAACGCTCCCGCACGAGTGACCCGGCCGAGCAACCTGCGCGGGCGTTAGGCATCCGGAATGAACCGCTTCGCGTGGTAGATGATGTCGGGGCAGCGCTTGTAGCCAAGCCCGACGAACGCGGCCTGGGAGATCTCGTTCTCCTCTTCGATCAGGCAGGCGACGATGACGATGCCGAGCTGGCGGAGGCGCGCCTCAACCTCTCCGACGAGCGCTTTGGCAAGGCCCCGTCGACGGCAATCGGGAGCGACGGCAAGGCGGTTGATCCAGCCTTTTCGGCCGTCGTGGGTGCCGAAGACGACGCCCGCGATCCGCCCCTCCTCTTCCGCGACGAGGAAGAGCGCCCGGTTGTCTTCAATCTCCCGGGCGACCGACTCCCGTCGGTCCCTCCCCTCGGCGCGGACGGGGAGCCCCGCCTCGATCCAGAGAGCAATCACGGCGTCGTAGTCCTCGATCTGGAAGTCACGAATGCGCACGGATCCTCCTTGCGTGGCGCAGAGCGTACCGCGGGTGCGGCCTCCGTCAACCCCCGCGTCCGGCCGCGAGCGGACACGCCTCCCCGCGAAGCGGGCCGTTCGCCGCCCTTCCCTCGCCGGGGGAGCATACGATCCGGGCGAGAATGATGAACAGGGGATCTGTCTGCAGTGTGCTCTTGATCGGCCTCGTGGTCGCGTGCGCGAGTAGCGCTGCCGGCGCGCTCGGACCTGCGCTCGCGTCGATCGGGTTCGGCGTCAGCGTTCCGTACGAACTCCCCGTCGACTGGGCCGCGTCGTTCTCGTTCGTCACGCTCGAGCTCCTGCTGTCCCCGCACCTCACAACGATGTTCGACCTCGGCACGTACCCGGCAACCTTCCCCGACATCTTCGAGGTCGGTGCGTCCCTCCTCGTCAAGGGCTGGGTAGGGCCGACGGACGTGTTCGGCGGAGGCGGCATCACGACCCAGTGGACCCGGGTCGGCTCGGCGTGGTCGATTCGGCCGCTCTGGAACCTACGGGCCGGCTACCAGATCTGGCTCGCGGAGGCCGCGGCGATCCAGCTTCAGTTTCGGGCACTCGAACCCCTCTACCTGAGCGACTGGACGTTCTCCCCGGAGATCGCGCTCGGGTTCTGCGTTGGGCTGGGCAGCGCCCGTCCGGCGTCACCCCAGTTCGATCTGGCCTACCTCTGGCTCATCGTCGGACTCGGCGTCGCCGCGCTCCTTGCCTTTCTGCCGCGACAGTAGGGCGCGGCCGCGGACCGTGAGCGGGAGAACCACTCGCCTTCACTGACTGGGACTGTTGTGCTATACTTGGGCACGAGATTGACCCTTACTGAGGGGAAGAAGAAGCATCGCAGGTAGGAGCGCATACGCGAAGCCTGATCGGAGGCCGTTGGGGCCGTCCGGTTTCATTTCGATAGCACCCCCACTTGGCATGCTGGCCAGGAGGAGCCATGAAAGAGCCAAGGGCAACGATCAGCTTGAGCAAGAACTTGAGCACGAAGGCCAATGACGATCACGACATTGACCTGATGGAAGATCGTCCCTCTCATGCAGACAACCCGATTCGCACCTACTTCGGAGAGATCAGCCGAGTCCCGCTGCTCACGCGCGAGGACGAGGTACGGCTCGCGAAGCGCATCGAGGCCGGAGACCAGCGGGCCCGCGAGGAGCTCGCCGAGGCCAACCTCCGCCTCGTCGTGTCCATTGCCAAGAAGTACCGCGGCTGCGGGCTTCCGTTCCTCGACTTAATCCAGGAGGGAAACCTCGGCCTGATGAAGGCGATCGAGAAGTTCGACTACACCAAGGGGTATAAGTTCTCGACCTACGCCACGTGGTGGATCCGGCAAGCAATCCTGCGTGCGATCACGAACCGATCGCGCACGATCCGCGTGCCAACCCACATCAACGAGCTGATCCGCAAGATCTACCAAGTGGAGCGGAACTTCCTCAAGGAGAACGGCGAACTGCCGACTCCGGAGAACCTCGCGCGCGCCCTCGAGACCACGGTCGACAACATCATCAAGGCCAAAAAGACGGCGCAGAGCATGACGTCGCTCGACACCCCGATTGGGTACGACGACGACGGGTCCGTGCTCGGCGACTTCATTGAGGATGCGACCGTCGAGTCCCCCGAGCGCGAGACTTTCGAGCACCTCTTGGTTGAGGAGCTCGAGCGGGCCCTCGACGAGCGGCTTACCGACCGCGAGAAGAGGATCCTGGAACTGCGCTACGGGCTCAACGACTACCAGCCGAAGACGCTCGATGAGGTGGGGATCGAGTTCGGAATCAGCCGCGAGCGCGTGCGTCAGATCCAGAAGGAAGCCCTGGCGAAGCTTCAGGACTCGGACCTCAAGCAGCGTCTCGAGTGGTTCAAGCTTCTGTCGGAGGCGGCGTAGCGGACGACGCGCCGTCTCCGAGTTCTTCCCGGTAGTCGCATTCCTTCGACGTGCAGCGAAGCTCCCCCTGTTTCTCGACGACAAGGCCGGTCCCACACGACGGACACGCCCTGACCGGGCGGTCGCTCACCGCAAAGCGGCACTTCGGGTAGCGGTTGCAGCTGTAGAACGCCCTCCGCCGCTTCGTCGAGTATTTCTCGATGAGCGTTCCTTCTCCGCACTCCGGACACGCCACGCCCGTGGACACCGGCGCCGTCTCGGCGCAGTCGGCGCTCGTGCACCGGTAGTACCGCCCGTAGCGACCGGAGCGGAGCTCCATATCGCCACCGCACTTCGGGCACTCGACCGTCTCGATCACCGTGGCCGCGGCCTTCTCGAGTGCGTCCTTGGCCTTCACGCCGCTTGAGGTGTAGACGACCTCGAGGTTCGGGGGAACGTTGACGGTGCTCTTGCACTCGGGGTACCGCGAGCAGCCGAGGAAGTGGGTCCCCTTCCAGTAGCGAAGCTCCATCGGCGCGCCGCAGATGTCGCACAAGACGTCGGACGGGACCTGGAACGGGCGCTCTTCGCCGTCCTCGAGCTGCTTCTCAAGCGCCCCGAGGCGGGTTGAGAAAGGCCCGTAGAACTCATTCAGGGCGTCGACCCGCGACATCTGCCCTTCCTCGATCCGGTCGAGGTCCTCCTCCAAGTGGGCGGTGAAGTGGGGCTCCACGGTCTCGGCGAAGAAGCGATTCAGGAAATCCACGACCATCTGCCCGAGGAGCGTAGGGCGGAGGCTGCCGCCGTCCTTGATCGCGTACCCGCGCTCTTGGATCACGGAGACGATCGACGCGTAGGTACTCGGTCGGCCGATCCCCTCCTTCTCCAACAGATTCACGAGCCCGGCCTCGCTGTACCGCCGCGGTGGCTCCGTGTGCTTTTGCCGCTTCGCCACGGAAAGCAACTCAAGGGCCTTCCCCTTCCGAAGGTCCGGCGGGTATGGGGTCTCCTTGTCGCGCCGGTCGGGGAGGACGCGCAGGAATCCGTCGAACTCAAGCCGGCTCGCCGTCGCCTGCAGGGTAAACTCCCCCGCCGTGACGGTCAGCGTGCGCTGGCGGAACACCGACGGAGTCATCTGCGTAGCGAGGAACCTCCCGTAAATCAGTCGGTACAGCTTCAGCTGGTCCGCCGTGAGGTACGACGAGATCGCCTCGGGGGATCGCCCCACGTCGGTCGGGCGGATCGCCTCGTGCGCGTCCTGAGACCGCCGCTTGTTCTCGAACGTACGCACCTTGGGGGCGAGGTACTTCGGGCCGAACGTCTTCTCGATCTCCTCGCGCGCCGCCGTGACCGCCTCGTCGGAGAGGCGAACCGAGTCGGTTCGCATGTACGTAATCAGTCCCTCGTTCCCCTCAGGCAGGCTGATTCCCTCGTACAGCTCCTGGGCCACGCTCATCGTCCGCTTCGGCGAGAACCCGAGGAACGAGGACGCCGCCTGCTGAAGCGAGCTCGTGATAAACGGCGCAGCGGGGTTGCGGAGTCGGTCCTTCTCCTCGACGGAGGCGACGACCGCCTTGGCCTTCTTGAGTGCCTTCTCGACCGCGTCCGCCTCGGCCTGCGACCGCACCGTCAGCTTCTCGTCCCCGCGGTGCGTCACCGACGCGGTAAACATCTCGCCGTTCCCGAGCTCCGCGTCGATCTCCCAATACTCCTCCGGCACGAACTCGGCGATCTCGGCCTCGCGGTCGCAGAGGAATCTCAGCGCCACCGACTGGACGCGCCCGGCCGACAGCCCGGCGAACCGACTTCCCGCGAGGATCCTCGAAAGCAGCGGGCTCACCATGTACCCCATGAGCCGATCGAGAATGCGCCGAGTGCGTTGGGCCTCGACCTTGTCGAGGTCGATCGCCTCCGGCTTGGCGAGTGCCGCCTGGATCACCGGCTTCGTGATCTCGTTGAAGATGGGTCGGGAGAACGCCTTCTCATCCTTCACGACCCGGTTCAGGATCGTGAACAGGTCGTAGGCGATCGCCTCTCCCTCCCGGTCGTGGTCGGTTGCGAGGTACACCTTGTCGACGCCCTCGGCCGCCTTGCGCAGCTCCGTCAGAAGCTTCGTCCGTTTCGTCTCGAACTTCGGCTCGAATCCGTTCTCGATGTCGACGCCGAGGTCGTTCTGCGGGAGGTCTCGCACGTGACCCTGCGACGACAGCACGCGGTACTCCTTCCCAAGGTACTGGCCGATCGTGCGTGCTTTGGTCGGCGATTCGACGATGATCAGCTTCTTCAATTCCCCAGGCTCCTTTCGAGTCGGCCCATTATACCGGCCGCCCCCGCCGTGTCGAGGGTCACGCGGCCCGAGCCTGTCGCCCTCTCCGGCGCGTTGTATCATGCGGTCGTGAGCGAGAGGAGCATTCGGCACGTCGTCGTTGAGGGACTTCCGGCCGTCGGCAAGACGGAAATCCTCGCTCTTTTGGCGCGCTTCTACCCCCAGTCGGTGCGCGTCCTCCCTGAGCTCGTGAAGGAGGTCGTCGAAGCGGAGGGAATTGACCTCTTCCGCGAGCGCGAACGGCTGACGGATGCTCTGCGCCGCGCGGGCCCCGAACGCGCGCGCCGCATTCGCGAGATCCTGTCGGCCGACCACCTGTGCTTGGAGGAGTCTCACCTGGGCGTGCACTGCGCGTACTCTCAGGCGCTCGGAGACTCCTCGTTCCTGCGCGCCTACGAAGATCTCGCGGCGCGCCTTCCCGAGCCGGACCTCTACCTCCGCCTGGATCTTCCAATCGCGGAGTCGATCGCGCGGCAGGCCGCGCGCGGTACGCCCCAGTACGCGATCGACGCTTCGAGGCTCAGGCAATTCCTGGACGAGCTGACGGCCTGGCATGACGCGCGCCGCACGCGGCTCGTCACGATCGACGCGGATCGCCCCGCTGCCGTCGTCGTCGAAGCCGTCGAGCGCGCCCTCGGCCTCGACTACGCCCTGGACTGCGCTTCCGGCGAGCCGACCTTCGGCGTCCTCCTTCTCTTGGGCCGCCCCGCGAGCGGGAAGAGCGAATTCATCGACTTCATGTCCCGACTCCCGGCCGACGAGCGGGCCGCGTGCCACCACCTTGGACCCCTCGAGGTCATCGACGACTTCCCCATTCTGTGGCGGAAGTTCGAAGAGGACGACGCGTGGGAGCGGCTCGGCCGCCCGCGACTCCACTCGAGGCGCGCGGACGACAACTACGCCGTCACCGACGACGCCATCTGGGAGTTCCTAATCGACCGAATCGACGCAGCCGCCCGGGAAAGGCTAGCGCGCGGAGCCGGCTCGGCCGGAACCCTCCTGATCGAGTTCTCGCGCGGCGGGGCGCGAGGCTACGCGGACGCCTTCGCCGCGCTGTCGGACGACCTCCTGTCGAGGGCCGCCGTGCTCTACGTCTCGGTGTCCTTCGAGGAGTCGTGGCGACGGAACCTCGCCCGCTACGATGAGAACCGGCGGAGCGGCATCCTGACCCATTCCGTCCCGCGAGAGGAAATGGAGCGTACATACGGCGCCGACGACTGGACGCGCCTCGCTCCCCACGAGTCCGGCCTCCTCGACGTCCGGGGTCTCCGGATCCCCTACGTGACCATGGGAAACGAGCCTGAGTCCACCGATCCCCGCGTCCTCGGCCCCCGCTACGGACGCGCGCTCGGGCTTCTTTTCGCCCTCTGGGAGCGTCGACGAGCGCCGCGCTAGGGAAGCACGTCGGTGAAGACGCGCAGGAAGTTGCCGTGACAGACCTTGTCGATCTGCCGGTCGGAGAGCCCGGCGGCTCGGAAGAGCGGCACGAGCTTCGGGTAGTCGGCGACCGTCTCGATGCCGACGGGTAGCTGCTCGATCCCGTCGAGATCTCCTCCCAGCCCCACAACATCCTCTCCGCCGACTCGCATCGCGTGCAGAACGTGCGCCACAACCGAATCGAGGCCAGGGGCGGGAATCGCCGCTCTCTTGGCGGCGTAGTCGGCCGTCTCGGCGGGCGAGAGCGGCCGCGGCGTGCCTCCGCCCCGCACCGAAGCCCACGCCGCGGCGTACCCGGCGTCGAGGAAGTGCGGCGCAAGGTTGATTCCCATCACGCCGCCGCGGTTGGCAAGTCTCCGAATCATCGGGTCAGTTAGGTTTCGCGGGTGTAGGCACACGGCGCGGCAGTTCGAGTGGCTCGCGATGAACGGGCGGCGGCTCCTCTCACAGACATCGTCGAAGGCGCGGTCGGAGAGGTGGGAGACGTCGACCATGACCCGAAGCTCCTCGGAGAGCCCCAGGAGGCGCTCGCCCTCACGAGAGAGCGGCGCGTTCGAGCCAAACGCCGTGCCGCTGAACGCATTGTCCTTCCACGCGAAGATGACCTGCCGAACTCCGCGATCGACGAACCTCCGCAGATTCTCCGCGCGGCCCTCGAGCGGGTCTGCGCCCTCGAGCCCCATGACAGCGGAGATCGGCCCCCCGTCGAGCGATCGTTTGAGGTCGGCGGCCGTGCGTGCGACCGTCATCCGGCCACCGGACTCCGCCGCCATGGCCGCGACTGCCTCGACCATGGCCCAGCCGCGCTCGACGTACACCCCGCTCGGCCAATTGGGGTAGACCACGCAGCAGGCGAATGCCTGCACGCGGACGTTCGCCGAGACAAGCCTCGGAAGCGAGACGTGCGCCGGGCTCGCCGCGGACTGGAAGTCAGCCCCCTCGTCGATCGACTTCATCACGGCGTCGCAGTGCGCGTCGAAGAAGGCCTGAGCAAGCACGTCGCGCGGCGCGGCCGTCGCGCGCGTCATGGGACGAGGGCGACCGCCTCGATCTCGAGCGGAGCGTCGAGCGGAAGCCGGACGACCTGGATGGCCGACCGAGCGGGGAACGGCTCCTTGAACCGCTCCGCGTAGACCTGGTTCACGGCTGCGAAGTCGCCCATGTTCGTGAGGAACACCGTCACCTTGACGACGTCGGCCATCGACGCGCCTCCGGCGACCAGAATGCTCTCTACGTTTGAGAGCGCCTGTCGGGCCGCGCTCTCGATGTCGCCCCGAACCATCTCTCCGGCCGGCGTGAGCGGGATCTGACCCGACGTGAACAGGAACTGGCCGGCTCGGATCCCCTGCGAGTACGGTCCGACGGCGCCGGGCGCCTTGTCGGTGCGAATCACCTGCTTCTTCACGCTCGGATCGCCCCCAGCTCCCGCCCGACCTGCGCAAACGCGTCGATGGCGAACTCCAGATCCTTTCGGCTGTGGCCAGCGGACATCATAACGCGGATTCGCGCCTTCCCCTGAGGCACCGTCGGGAAAGCGATCGCCGTCGCGAACACGCCGCGGGCGAACAGCGCCTTCGAGAACGACCACGCCGTCTCCGCTTCGCCAAGCATCACCGGCACGATCGGCGTCTCGCTCTTCCCTGTGTCGAACCCCAGCTTCTTGAGGGAGCTCTTGAAGAACTGGGCGTTCTCCCACAGGCGGCGCACCGGCTCGTCGCTCTTCTCGAGGATGTCGATCGCCTCGATGCATGCGGCCACGTCCGGCGGCGTCGCCGCGGACGAGAAGAGGAAGGGTCGCGCCCGCTGGCGGAGGTACTCGATAACCTTCGCGCTTCCCGCCACGTATCCCCCCATCACGCCGAATGCCTTCGACATCGTCCCACACTCAATGTCCACCCGTCCGTGGAGATTGAAGTGGTCGACGATGCCCCGTCCGTGGCTTCCCAGGACGCCTTCCCCGTGCGCGTCGTCGACCATCACGATCGCCTCGTACGCGTCGGCCAAATCGACGATCTTCGGAAGCGGTGCGATGTCTCCGTCCATCGAGAACACCCCGTCCGTCACGATCAGCTTCTTCGCGGCCGCGCGCTTCTCCTCGAGCAGCTTCGCGAGCGTCTCCGTGTCGCGGTGCGGGTAGATCACGCGCGTCGCCTTCGTCAGACGCACGCCGTCGATAATCGACGCGTGGTTGAGCTCGTCGGTGAACACGATGTCATCCTTGTCCAACAGAAGCGGAAGCACGGAGAGGTTCGTGTTCAGGCCGGACTGCACGGAGAGCGCGGCCTCGGTTCCCTTGAACCGCGCGATTCGCCGCTCCAGCTCGACGTGAAGGCTCATCGTCCCGGCAATCGAGCGCACGGCGGCCGGCCCGACGCCGTACTCGTCAATCGCTCGCTTCGCCGCGTCTCGCAACCGTTGGTCGTCAGCGAAGCCAAGGTAGTTGTTCGAGCACAGGTTCAAGACCCGCCGACCTTCGATCTGCACCCACGCGCCGACCGAACTCTCGATCGTGCGAATCGTGTTGTAGAGCCCCTTCTCGCGCAGGTCCGCGAGGGCTTCGTCGACGAACGTCAGCTTCCCCATCGAAGACACCTCCACACTCCGGCGTGCGAACTCACACTCCGAGCTTGAACCGTTCTCACTTCCCCGCACTCTCGAGATCGTCGAGGAAGGCGAACGCGCGGCGCAGGTGCGGAATGGCGGTGGAGCCCCCCGCAACGAGTGCCACGGAGAGCGCTTCCACCACTTCCTCCCGTGAGGCTCCAACGTCGTGGAGCTGCTGCAGGTGGTAGTGGATACAGTCGTCGCAGCGAAGGACGGCTGAGGCGACGAGGCCGAGAAGCTCCTTGTCCTTGCGAGAGAGTGCTCCGTCGGCGTACACATCGCCGTCCAGCGCAAGGAAGCGTCGCATGGGAAGGTTCGCCGCCTTGAGCAACCGCTCCTGTCCCTCCGCCCGACGCTCCACAAATCCCCGGACCGACTCGTCCAGCATGGCCTACTCCTCCGCCTCGTGCGCTCCAGAGCCTTCGGGCCGCCTCGCCTCGAGGAACGCGTCGGCCTCGTCGAGGACCCGACGGCTCTCTGCGTGGGTGAGCTTCGCGCGGGCCCGATCGAGGTCAAGCCACTCGGCCTCATCGTGCTCGTTCGAAAGCCGCACCAAGGTCACATCGGTTTGCCCGAGGAAGTAGTCGACGGTCTTCTCAAGTCTCCGCCCTCCGCGGACCACGCGGTAGCGGCTGCGCACCGCGAACCCGGGCACCGAAGTCACGTCGGAGATCCCCGTCTCTTCGCCGATCTCGCGCAGCGCGGCCTCCAACTGGCTCTCGCCAGCTTCGATCCGCCCTTTCGGGAAGCCCCAGTGGCCTCCGTCCCGGTGGAGGAGGATCAGGTAGACCCGTCCGCCGCCCGCCTCGCGGAAGACGACGAATCCCGCCGCCCGCTCCTCCCCGTCCGGACTATGGGATGTCGACTTCGTATCCACTGCGGTCGTACACGCGCGGGTAGAGACCAAGGCTCCGCAGCTCGCGCAACAGGACCTTGAACGATTCCGGAAGTCCCGGCTTCGGGAACTCCTCGCCCTTCAGGATCGCCTTGTACAACTGGATTCGCCCGCGCGTGTCGTCGGACTTCACGGTCAGCATCTCCTGAAGCAACGCCGACGCCCCGTACGCCTCCAGCGCCCAGACCTCCATCTCGCCGAGGCGCTGGCCGCCAAACTGCGCCTTCCCGCCCAGCGGCTGCTGGGTAATCAGCGCGTACGGCCCCGTCGATCGGGCGTGGATCTTTTCGTCGGCAATGTGCTCCAACTTCAGGATGTACATGTGCCCAACGGTAATCGGCCGCGCGAACGGCTCTCCCGTCCGGCCGTCCCGCAGGGTGACTTTTCCGTCGTGGTCGTCGCCGTCGGCAAGACCCGCCTTCTCCCGTTCCTCGCGAAGCGCGTCGAGGATCTCGTCTTCCTTCGCTCCGTCGAAGATCGGGCTCGCGACGAGCTCGCCCCTCAGGTGCGCGAGCCAGCCGAGGTTCGCCTCGAAGATCTGCCCGAGATTCATGCGTGACGGCACGCCCATCGGATTGAGCACAAGATCGACCGGGGTTCCATCCGGCAGGAACGGCATCTCGGCCATCGGGCGAACCGTCGAAATGACGCCCTTGTTGCCGTGGCGGCCGGCGAGCTTGTCGCCAATGGAGATCGTCTTCCGTTGTGCGACGAACACCTTCACCAACTCGTTGACCCCCGCGTCGAGCTCGTCGCCCTGGTCGCGCGAGAACTTCTTGACCTTGATGACCTTCGCCGTGCCCGACACGGGCCGCATGCGCAGCGACGTGTTCCTCACGTTGCGAGCGCGCTCGCCGAAGATCGAGCGGAAGATCTTCTCCTCCGGCGTCGGCTCCGACTCCCCGCGCGGCGTGATCTTCCCAACGAGGATGTCACCCGTCCGCACGACAGTTCCCTCGCGGACGATGCCGTCCTCGTCGAGGTTCTTGAGGTCTTCCTTCGAGATGTTGGGGATGTCGGCCGTGATCTCCTCGGGGCCGAGCTTCGTCTCCTCCGCCTTCACCTCGAACTCCTCGATGTGGATCGAGTCGAGCAGGTTCTCGCGAACAAGACGGTCGCTGACAACGATCGCGTCCTCGTAGTTGTACCCCTCGAACGGCATGATCGCGACGAGCAGGTTCCGCCCGAGCGCCAACTCCCCGAAGTCGCTCGAAGGCCCGTCGGCGAGGAGGTCGCCGACCTTGATCGTGTCGCCCTCTTCCACGACGGGGCGCTGGTGCAAGATGGTGTCCTGGTTCGACCGCTCGAAGCTGACGAGCGTGTACGTCCGCTTCTTCGCTGCCTTCCCCGTCTTCCCCTTCTTCCCCACCACGATGTGGTCCGCATCCACTTCCGAGACGACGCCGTCCTCGTCCGCCACGAGCAGCATTCCCGAGTCCATGGCCGCCTGGCGCTCGAGGCCCGTCCCAACGAGCGGGGCCTCCGGTCCCAGGAGCGGCACGGCCTGCCGCTGCATGTTCGCACCCATCAGGGCGCGGTTCGAGTCGTCGTGCTCGAGGAACGGAATCAGCGCAGCTGAGATTCCCACGAGGGCGCGCGGCGATACGCCGATGTAGTCCACCTCGTCAGGACGGACGAGGATCACGTCTTCCCGCCCTGTCCGGACTTCGATCCGTTCGCCGAGAAGCTTGCCGGCCGCGCTGACCGCTGCCGTCGCGGGCGCGATCTTCAGGCCCTCCTCGTCGTCGGCCATCAGGTAGTCGATCTGATCGGTGACCTTCCCCTTCACAACCTTCCGGTACGGAGCCACAAGGAATCCGAACTTGTTCACCCCCGCGTAGCAGGCGAGCGACGTGATGAGTCCAATGTTCTGCCCTTCCGGCGTCTCGATCGGGCAGATCCGGGCGTAGTGCGACGAGTGGACGTCGCGGACCTCGATCTTCGCCCGCCGCTTCGTGAGCCCTCCGCCCAGCGCGTTCAGGCGCCGCTTGTGCGTAAGCTCCGTGAGCGGGTTCGTCTGCTCAAGGAACTGCGAGAACCGTCCCGTGTAGAAGAGCTGGTTGATCGACCCCTGAACCGTGCGCGTCGAGATCAGGCGCCGGATTGTGTCCTTCTCCTCCAGCGCGTACTTCGACAGCTTGTCGCGAGCGATCCGGGCCATGCGCACGAGTCCCGTCCGCAGGGCGCTCTCCGCCAACTCGCCCGGCAAGCGCACGCGCTTGTTCGCAAGGTGGTCCTTCTCGTCCAGGAGCTCCGGATGGTTCGGGACGTCGATCAACACGCGGATCGTCCGCACGATGTCGGCGAGGTACAGGACCGGCTCCTTCAAGCCCATTCCGAGCTTCCGGTTCACCTTGAACCGCCCCACCTCGGACAGGTGGTAGCTCGTCGGGTGGAAGTACAGGGTCTCGATGTACTCGCCCATCTGCGCTGGCGACGACCGATCCGACGGCCGCAGCTTGCGGTAGACGGCGCGCAGCGCTTCCTCCTGGCTCGTCGTCTGATCCTCTTCCAGAGCACGCTGGATGTAGCGATTGACGAAGCGGACCGACTTGACGCCCGCCGCCTCAAGCTTCGGCAGATGGTTCTTCTGCAGCGTCTCTCCCGACGTGAGGATCGACTCCTTCTTGCCCTTGCCGACATCCTCCGCAACGCGGTACCCCACGTAGGGGGCCAGCTTCTCCGTGCTCACCGGAGAGACGGTGAAACTGAAGTACCGACAGATACGCGGCTCGTCGAATCCGAGGGCCTTGAGGAGCACCGTGACGACGACGCGCCCCTTCCGGTCGAGGTTCGCGCGGAGCGTGCCTCGCTTCGTGTCGAGGAGAATCTCAAGCCACGCCCCAAGCTCGGGGAGGATGTGACCCTTGTACTGGTTCGTGTCCTCTTGGGTGAAGTACACACCGGGAGCGCGGGTCAGCTCATTGACGAGCGCGTTCTCGGACCCGTTGATGATGAACGTGCCGCGGTTCGTCATCATCGGGAAGTCGCCGATGTAGAGCTCGGTTTCCTGTAGGAGCTTCCCCTCCTGGTAAAGTCTCGCACCTACGCGAAGCGGGCGAGAGAACGTCAGATCCTTGTCTTTGCACTCGGCCTCGCTGTTCCGGGGATCCCCGAGGTACGGGTCGACGAACTCCATCCGCAGCCCGTCCTTGCCGTGCCCTTCGATGGGCGTGACGTCCGCGAATGCGCGCTTGATCCCCTTCTCGACGAACTCCTCGAACGACGAACGCACATCGGCCAACAGGTAGGGCGGGGGAAGGATTTCCTGAATCCGTCCGTAGGATCTTCGCTCTCGGTACTTCATCTTCTCCCCTTGCAAAGAACGCTCTGCCCTAAGGCCTCACGGGCCTTAAGGCAGGCGCGTACAGATCCCAGATTGCTCTGGTGCGTGAGGTTACTCCAATGCGATCTCAGCCCCGGCCGCCTCCAGCTTCTCCTTGATGCTTGTCGCTTCGTCCGGGCCGACGTTCTCTTTGATCGTGGCCGGGATCTTGTCGGCCAGCTCTTTGCACTCCTTCAGTCCCAGGCCGGTGATGTCCTTGATCTCCTTGATGACCTGGATCTTCTTCTGCCCGGCGCTCTTCATGATAACCTTGTAGGTCTCGGCCTTCGGCGCCGCGGCATCTCCGCCGGCGGAAGGAGCTACCGCCACGGCTACGGGGGCTGCCATCGCGGCCGAGACTCCGAAGCGCTCCTCGATCATCTCGACGAGCTCGGCCAGATCCTTGACCGACATCTCCTCTATCTGCTGGAGGATGTCCTGGTTCGCCATCGCTTATGCCTCCTCTTTCTGTTCTTCACGCTGCTTCTTCACTTCGTTCAGGACGATCGCCATCTCGCGGATCTTAGCCTGCAGCACCACGGCGAGCGCGCGCATTGGGCTCTGGAGGAGCATCGCCAGCTTCGCCAGCAGCTGCTCTCTCGAGGGCATCGTCGCGTACTTCGCGACGTCCTTCTCCGCCACGACGACCCCTTCGAACAGGCCGCCCTTGAGTTGGTACTTCGGCGCGTACGTCCGCCGGCACTCGTCGGAGATCTTGAAGGCGACGGCCGGGTCGTCATATCCCATCGCGACACCGACCGGGCCGGAGAAGAGATCGGAGAGACCTTCGATCCCCGCCTCCTTCGCCGCGATCTTCGCGAGCGTGTCCTTGACGACGCGGTAGTCCAGCCCCCGCTTCGTGAACTTGGCACGAAGCTCAACCATCTCATTGGCCGTCAGGCCGCGGTAGTCGGCAAGGACCAACGAGACTGCCTTCTCGAACTGCTCTTTCAGTCGAGCGACTTCCTCGATCTTTGCTTGGGTCGGCATCTCGCGCTCCTACTCGACAGATTCCGCGACCGCGGTCACTTCGTTCAGGTCGATCGTGATTCCGGGGCCCATGGTCGAGGCAACGCTGACCTTCTTGATATAGCGTCCCTTGATCCCCTCATCGGGCTTCCGCTCCGCCACGCCGCGGATCACGGCGATGAGGTTCTCCTTCAGCGCCGTCGCCTCGAACGAGGCCTTCCCGAACACGGAGTGCACGACACCCGTTCGGTCCGAGCGGAACTCGACCATTCCCTTCTTCAGCTCCCCGATGACCTGCCCGATGTCTTTCGTCACCGTGCCGGTCTTCGGGCTCGGCATCAGTCCTCGCGGACCGAGGATCTTTCCCAGCTTTCCCACGACGGGCATCATGTCGGGAGTCGCGACGACCTTGTCGAACTCAAACCACCCCTCCTGGATCTTCTTCGCCATATCGTCGCCGCCGACGTAATCGGCCCCGGCCTTCTGGGCCTCCGCGATCGACTCGCCCTTGGCGAACGCCAGGATACGGACCGTCTTTCCGGTCCCGTGGGGCAGGTTGCACGTCCCGCGGACGATCGTCTGGCTCGACTTGATGCCGAGCACCACCGAAACCTCCGCGGTCTCGTCGAACTTGGCCGTCGCCGACGCCTTCAGTTTTGCCATGGCGTCATCGAACCCGTACGTGGCGCGAGGCTCGACGAGTGTGGCCACTCCGGTGTAGCGTTTGCTTCGTTTCACCCGTCCACCACCTCGACTCCCATGTTCCGGGCTGTGCCCTCGATGATCCTCATCGCGGACTCCAGTTTGTACGTGTTCAGATCCGGAAGCTTGCGCTCGGCGATCCGGCGGACCTGTTCCCGCGTGATGCGGGCCACCTTGTTCAGGTTCGGTTGACCGGATCCCGTCTGAATCCCGGCCGCCATCTTGATCAGCTCCGCGGCCGGCGGCTGCTTCAGCACGAAGTCGAACTTGTTCCCCATGTAGACGGAGATGATGACCGGGATGATCACCCCGGGCGTTTCGCCCTTCGTGGCATCGTTGAACTTCTTGCAGAAGTCCATGATGTTGAGCTTGTGCTCGCCGAGCGCGGGTCCGACCGGAGGTGCCGGCGTGGCCTGGCCAGCCGGGATCTGCAACGTGATCTTCGCAATGGCAGTTCGTGCCATACGACCTCCTCCCCTTTCCTTCTCGTTTCTCGACTACAGCTTCTCGATCCCCTCGAACCCGAGGCGCACCGGCGTCTCGCGTCCGAAGATCTTGACCATAACCGTGATCTCTTCGGCGTCCTTGTCGATCTCTTTGATCTCCCCGGTGAAGTCCGCGAACGGGCCGTCGACGATCTCGACGACTTCGCCCACGGTGAAGTCGACCTCGATCTTCGGCTCACCGGACGCCGTGGCCGACGTACCGGCCGTCGCACTCGCAGCGACCGGCACGGCCAGGAGGCCGGCCTTTCGCTTGATCAGCTTCATCTCCGGGCCCTCGATCGGCATCGGCTTGAACTTCGAGCCGACGTAGCGGACTGCGCCCTTAATCCCGTCGATGAGCTCCATCATCTGCTCCTCTTCGAGCCCCAGTCGCCCGAAGACGTAGCCCGGGAACAGCCGCCGCTTCTCGATTCGCTGGATCATCACAACGCGCTTGTCCTTGTACTCCTTGACCTTCAGGAGTCCCGACGCGCGGCTGGGAATCACGTCCTCGTCTTCGATCTTGTCGCCCTGTTCCAGCGTCTGGCCCTTGCGGATGCGCGCCACGTATTTCTCCGGGATCAGCCGCTTCTTCTCTTTTCCGTCGGCCTGTTCGAACGTCACCCGGCGCACCTTGTCTCGCTGCACCACGGAACCGCGGTTGGCGATGACGAACCGCTCGTCGCCGTCGGTCGTCAGCGGGACTCCGTTGCGGATCTTCTCCCCAACACGGATGTCGCGACGAACGTGCTTGTCGGCCGGGACAAGGTAGGTCTCCTCGTTCCGGTTTGTGAGCTCGATGATGACACGCTGCAGCAGCTCGACGTCGATGATCTTCGCACCCTCTTCCATGTGCCGCTCGGATTTCCGAGCGAGGTGCTCACCGCGCTGGATGCGCTCGTTCGGCTTCGCGACGAGGTCATAGTCGTACGGGATCCGGTACTCCGTGGCCGACCCGCGCCGGCTCCGCGACGTGATGACCTCTTCCACCGGAACGAGGAAGAACGTCTCCTCCCCCTCCACGGTGAAGGACTCCGCCGCTCTCTCCCAAGCGCGCTTGTGGATCCGCTCGTTGAGGTCTTCCTTGACCTTTAACTCGGACCCCGCGTAGGTCTGGATCGCGTACCACTTCTTCAGTCGCATAGTAGTTGGGACCCGCTAGGCCCGGAAGACGTACCGTAGAATCAGGCCGATGACTCCGTCGACACCCCAGATGTAGAGCGTGAGGACCACGGTCAACAACAGGATCAACGCCGTCAGCGAAACGACCTCGTTGCGCGTCGGCCAACTGACGCGCGCGACTTCCTGCCGCACTCCTTTGAGATAGTTCACCATCCGCTCGATCATCTGCGTCTCCTCGCCTAGGGGTCGCCCTTGCAGGCCCGGAGGGGCTCGAACCCCCGACCTTCCGATTTGGAGTCGGATGCTCTGCCAATTGAGCTACGGGCCTGTATCACGCCTTCGGCCCGACACGGGCCTGTATCACCTCGGCCCGCCGCGGGCCTGTGCTCGTCGGCCCGACGGGGGTCAGACCTCCTTGTGAAGCGTGTGCCTGCGGTCCCACTTGCAGTACTTGTTCAGCTCAAGCTTGCCATGAGCGGTGGCCTTGTTCTTCTTCGTGTGGTAGTTCCGCCGCCCGCACTCGCTGCACGCGAGTGTGACGTGGACGACCGCTTCGCCCTTCTTTGCCATGAGCCAGTCCCTCTCTCCGCTACTCGAGAATCTTCGCCACGACGCCGGCGCCGATCGTCTTTCCGCCCTCGCGAATGGCGAACCGGAGCCCTACGTCCATCGCGACGTGGTGCATCAGTTCACCCGTGAAGACTACGTTATCGCCCGGCATGACCATTTCCACGCCCTCCGGCAGGATCACGGTGCCGGTGATGTCGGTCGTGCGGAAGAAGAACTGCGGCCGATACCCGGTGAAGAACGGCTTCTGCCGCCCGCCTTCATCGCGAGTCAGGACGTAGATCGATCCTTCGAACTTCGTGTGTGGCGTGATCGTCTTCGGGGCGGCGAGAACCTGTCCGCGCTCGACTTGATCCTTGTCGATGCCGCGCAGCAGGATTCCGACGTTGTCGCCAGCGATCGCATACTCGAGCGTCTTGTTGAACATCTCGAGGCTCGTGGCGACGGTCTTCACGATCTGATCGTGGATTCCGACGATCTCAACTTCCACTCCCGGGGTGATCTTGCCGCGGTCGACACGGCCGGTGACGACGGTGCCGCGCCCCTTGATCGAGAAGACGTCCTCGATCGACATCAAGAACGGCTTGTCCTCCTCGCGGTCCGGCAGCGGAATGAACGAGTCCACCGCGTCCATCAGGTCGAAGATCGGCTTCGAGCTCGGCGAGTCCGCGCTCTCCGCCTGCAACGCCTGAAGCGCCGAGCCGCGGATGATCGGCGTCTCGTCGCCCGGGAACTCGTACTTCGACAGGAGGTCGCGGATCTCCATCTCGATCAGGTCGATCAGCTCGGGATCGTCAACCTGGTCAACCTTGTTCAGGAAGACGACGATCGCCGGGACGTTCACCTGGCGCGCAAGGAGGACGTGCTCCCGCGTCTGAGGCATCGGCCCGTCCGTGGCCGAGACAACGAGGATCGCCCCGTCCATCTGCGCGGCGCCGGTGATCATGTTCTTGATGTAGTCCGCATGTCCCGGACAGTCGATGTGAGCGTAGTGGCGAGCCACCGTCTCGTACTCAACGTGCGCGACGTTGACCGTCAGAATCTTCGTCGCGTCGCGTCGGAACAGCTTGGCGTCGGCCTTCGCCACCTGATCGTACGATCGCTCCTGTGCCAATCCCTTGGACGCCAACACCTTTGTGATCGCCGCCGTTAGCGTCGTCTTGCCATGGTCGATATGGCCGATCGTTCCGATGTTCAGGTGAGGCTTATTCCTCGCAAATGCTTCCTTCGCCATTCCTTAGACCTCCTCAGCGACAGTAGGTTCGACGATCTTCCGTCCCATCAAACAAAAAACGTCCGCCGCGAGCATAAGCCCGCGGCCGGAGTCGAACCGGCGACCTCCCCCTTACCAAGGGGGTGCTCTACCTCCTGAGCCACACGGGCACGTCCAACTCCGCCGGGTTCGGAGTGTACCCGAAACCCGCGGGGGCTTCCAACTCAAGTGGAGGGGGAGGGATTTGAACCCCCGTAGGCATCGCCAACGGATTTACAGTCCGCCCCGTTTGGCCACTTCGGTACCCCTCCGAGCCAGCGACAAGAGCCAGCGGCCAGAATTGAACTGGCAACCTACTGATTACAAATCAGTTGCTCTGCCGGTTGAGCTACGCTGGCAGCTTGCTCGAGTCCGCGGAATTGTACGGAACCCGTTTCGCCCGGTCAAGACGTCTCGCTTAGCGGAGCTCCGTCGCGCACTCGTTCGGCGCGGGCTCGCGCGCTGTGTGAGACAGCGCCTCACTCCTTGCGATCGAGGCGCCGCTCGAGCTCCGCCCGCAGCTCCTCGCGGTCGCCGATCCCCTGCACCCGCAGGATCACGTCACGCCGCTCGCCGTTCCCAGCCCCGTTCGTCATGCTGACGATGTGGACGTTGTGCGCGTGGAGCACATCGAGGACGCTGTACAACTCCTCAGACCCCGCACGGAGCCGAAGCTCCATCCGTGTCCCCTCGAGTCCGATGCCGAGCCCGTCTGCGAGCCCGCGCAGCACCGCACTCTGCGTGATCACGCCGACCAGCAGGTCCCCCTCCGTCACCGGCAGGACAACCAGGCGGTTCTCCAGCATGATCAGGGTCGCCTTCTCGAGCGTATCCGTCGGCGAGACCGAGAACCTCACAGGGTGAGCGATCGCCTCTATCGGAGACTCCCAATCGACGATCCCCTTGAGCGATCCGCGGGTAACAAACCCCCGCAGCCGACCGTCCTCCGAAGTCACCAGAAGGACCCCAAACCCGTGCTCTTCCATCAGCTTGCGAACCGTCCCGGCCGTCGTGGATGGAAGAGCGGTCACGGCATCCCGCTGCATGTGTTGCGCGACGTTCATTCCTGCTCGGCTTGGGCCTGTGCGACGACTTTCTCCTGGATGTTTCCAGGAACCTGTTGGTATCTCGCGAAATCCATCCGGAACGTAGCTCGCCCTTGGGTGCGTGACTTGAGATCGAGCGCGTAGTTCAACAGCTCGGCGAGCGGCGCCTCGGCGACAACAACCGTGGTCTTCCCCGCCGGCTCCATCCCAAGGATGCGCCCGCGGCGCCCGTTCATGTCGCTGATGATGTCCCCCATGTGATCCTCAGGCACGCGCACCCTCACGGACATGATCGGCTCGAGGAGGCACGGCTCCGCGTTGTCGAACGCCTCACGGAACGCGCCCCTCGCAGCGAGCTTGAACGCAAGCTCGGAGGAGTCCACCGGGTGGAAGCTTCCGTCGAACACCGCGACGAGGACCTCCGTGACCGGGAACTTGGCCAGGCTGCCCTGCTCCAGCGCCTCGAGGATGCCCTTCTCGACGCCGGGCACGTACTGGTTGGGAATCGACGCGCCCTTGATCTCGTCGACGAACTTGAACCCGCCCTCGCCCTTGTACGGCTCGATGCGCAGCCACACCTCGCCGAACTGGCCACGGCCGCCGGTCTGCTTCTTGTGACGGTACTTGGCCTCCGCCTTCTTCCGAATCGTCTCCTTGTACGGGATCCGCGGCTGTCGGGTTTCGAGCGAGACGTTGTATCGGTTTTTGAGCCTCTCGATGAACACGGACACGTGCACGTCTCCCATCCCGTGCAGCGTGAGCTCCTTCGTGACCGGATCGCGTTCCACGACGATCGTGGCCTTGGTCGCCGCGATCTCCTTCAGCGCCGCGCCCATCTTGTCGACGTCCGCCTGGCTCTTCGGAACGATCGTCCGCGAGAAGACCGGCCTCGGGAACTCCAGCATCGGGAACGCCTCTCCGCCTTGGCTGACCCCGAGCGTCGCTCCAAGGGCGATGTGCTCCGCCTTGGCGATCGCGACGATCTCGCCGGGTCCTGCTTGGGGAACGCGCTTCTGCTTCGTGCCTTCGAGAGCGTAAAGGTCACGCACGTCGACCTTCGCTCCGGACACGACGTCCACGAGACCCTTCCCCTCCTGAATCGTGCCCTCGAGGACCCGCACGAAGGAGAGACGTCCGAGGTACGGGTCGCTCGCCAGGTTGAACGCCACGACGCGACACGGTGCGCCCGCATCACCGGCTCGCGGCGCAACGTAGCCCACGAACGCCTTCAGCAGCTGATCGAGTCCCTTCCCCTCCGTCACCGAAGAGCAGAGGACTGGGACGATGGCTCCGGCCGCGATCCCCTTCACGAGCGCCCGGGCGACCTCGCTTTCGCTGATCGGTGCCTCATCGAGGAACTTCATCATCAATTCGTCGTCCGCCGTCGCGACCTCTTCAAGAAGAGCGCCACGCGCCATCTCGACTTCGTCGGTGATGTCGGCCGGGATCTCCTTCTTTGCCTTGTCGGCGAAGTCCACGAGTCGGTTCGAGACGAGGTCGACCATGCCCGTGAACGCTCCGCCGGCGCGGATTGGCATCTGGACCGGAACCAGCTTCCCTTCGAAGTGGTTACGCAGGTCAGCCACGGCCTTGTCGAAGTTCGCGTTCTCCTTGTCCATCAGGTTGACGAGAACGATCGTCGGGCGCTTCGCGCCCCCGGAGATCTCCCACGCCCGCTCCGTGACGACCTCCACGGCCTTCTCCGCGTTCACCACGAGGACCGTCAGATCCGCAACGGGAATCCCTTTGTACATCTCCTCGATGAACTCATCGCCGCCCGGCGTGTCGAGGAGAGTAATCGAGACACCGTCCGCCTGGAACGCGCCGAAGCCCATGTCGAGCGTGTGCCCACGTTCCTTCTCCTCCTGCGACGCGTCCAGCGTGATCTGCTCTTTGGTGCCCGCGCGCGCTAGGAGCGCGGCGGTAAGGGCCGTCTTCCCAGTACCGGAGTGCCCCACCAAGCAGATGGTCCGAGCCTGCCCCATGTCGATGTCCCCCTTGGGTGAACGATAAGTGGTCTTGCGGAGTATATCGACCCCTCGCGGAGGGAGCAAGAATCGCCGCTACGGTTGCGGTTCCGCCCTCCGTACACGGTTGCGGCTCCGCCCTCCGTACACGGTTGCGGCTCCGCCCTCCGTGCACGCTTGCGGCCCCGCCCTCCGTGCACGCTTGCCGCCCCGCCCTCTCATCAAGCTTGCGGCTCGGCCACGGCACGCCGTCCGCTTGCCGCTCCGTCCGCGTTTGCGGCCCCGCCCGGCGCCGCGTATCCTCTTCGTCCTTCCTCTGCGTCGAAGCCGGGGAAATACCACGGAACGCGGGAGGTTCACATGGCGACGCAGCTCTTGCTCGGAGATGAGGCGCTCGCTCAGGGTGCGATCGACGCCGGACTTTCCGCAGCGTACGCGTACCCCGGCACTCCGTCCACGGAGATCACCGAGCACATCCTTCGCAGCCCGGAGGCCCGAGCCGGCGAGATCGTCTGCCGCTGGGCCGCAAACGAGAAGACCGCGCTCGAGGCGGCGCTTGGCGCAAGCTACGCCGGGAAGCGCGCGATGGCGAGCATGAAGCACGTCGGGTTGAACGTCGCCGCCGATCCGTTCGTGAACGCTGCGATCTCCGGCGCCCACGGCGGACTCCTCGTCAACGTCGCCGACGACCCGTCCATGCACTCGTCCCAGAACGAGCAGGACTCGCGGCTCTATGCCGAGCTCGCGCTCGTTCCGTGCTTCGAGCCCTCCGACCAGCAGGAGGCCTACGCCGTTCCGGCGCGCGCCTTCGAGCTGTCGGAGACTTACCGCGTCCCGGTTCTCGTCCGCCTGACGACGCGGCTCGCCCACTCCCGCGCCACGGTCGAGGTCGGCGGACAACGTCCGCAGAACCCGCTCTCGCGACCCGAGCAGCCCGAGCGATTCATCCTCCTCCCCGCGATCGCGAAGCGAAGCTACGAGCGCCTCGTCGGTCATCAGCCCGACTTCGTTCGCGAAAGCGAGGCGAGTCCGTTCAATCGCCTGTCGCAGGACGGCGACCGCGCGCTCGGAATCGTGGCGTGCGGCATCGCCTACAATTACCTCCTCGAGGTGACAGACGGCGCGCCGCGGCACCCGGTCCTCAAGGTCGGCCAGTATCCGCTTCCTGCGCGTGACGTCGAGTGGCTCGTCGAGCACTGCGGCAGGATCCTCATCCTCGAAGAGGGATACCCCTACGTAGAAGGCAAGCTTCGGGGCCTCCCGCCGCGCTCGGCGCCGGCAATCCACGGCCGCCTCACGGGCGACGTCCCGCGGACCGGCGAGTTGTCACCCGACATTGTCGCCGCGGCGCTCGGACTCAGTGCGCTCGCCCGCCGAGCGGCGTCTTCGGTCCCGGCACCGCGTCCGCCTGCCTTCTGTCCCGGGTGCCCGCACGCCGACACGTGCAAGGTGCTTGCCGAGGTCCTCGTGTCCCGCCGCGACTCTGCCCGCGTCTTCTCCGACATTGGGTGCTACACGCTTGGCGCGCTCCCGCCGCACGGCGTCATCGACACGTGCGTCGAGATGGGTGCGTCGATCACCATGGCCCACGGCGCGTCCGAGGCCGGGCTTCGCCCGGCCGTCGCCCTGATCGGCGACTCGACGTTCACCCACTCGGGCATGACGGGGCTCCTCGACTGCGTCAACGCCAACGCCGACGTCACGGTCATCATCGTCGACAACCTCACCGTGGCGATGACCGGCGGCCAACGCTCGGCGGCGGAGAACCGGCTCGTCTCCATCTGCCGCGGGCTCGGCGTGGACGAAGCCCACATCCGCGTCATCGAACCCCATCCACGCAACCACAAGCAGAACGTCGCCGTTCTCGACCAGGAGATTCAGTACCCGGGAACCTCCGTCATCATCGCGCAGCGCGAATGTATCCAGACGGCCAAACGGTCCGCGCGCCGGGGAGCGCGGGGAGGCCAGGAATGAGGCGCGACATCATCCTCGCCGGCGTCGGCGGCCAGGGCCTGTTGGCTCTCGCGGCCGTGCTCGGTCAGGCCGCCCGCGGGCTTGGCCTTCACCTCAAGCAGGCCGAAGTCCACGGCATGGCCCAACGCGGCGGCGTCGTGCAAAGCCACGTCCGCTTCGGCGACCGCCCCGTCCACTCTGACCTTGTCCGCGAAGGAACGGCAGACCTCGTTCTCGCGCTCGAGCCGATGGAGGCGCTCCGCTACCTTCCGTACCTGAAGCTCGACGGCGCCCTCGTCTCCGATACGCGGCCGGTGCGCAACATCCCGGAGTACCCGGACGTCGACCGCATTCTCGCCGAGCTGCGGGTGATCACGCCCCATCGCCTCGTCGACGCCGCGGCCCTCGCCGAGCAAGCCGGATCGCCGCAGGCGAGCAACCTGGTTGTCCTCGGCGCGGGGCTTCCGTTCCTCGGCCTCCCCGTGGAGGCTCTCGAGGACGGGATCCGCGCCGCCTTCGCGGGCAAGGCGGAGGCCGTCGTCGCCGCGAACCTTCGCGGATTCAAGCTCGGCGTCGAGTGGACGCAGGTGCCATCGTAGAGCCCCTCGCACCTCCCACACGCCCTCGGCTTGCCGGCTGGGAATCGTCCCGGTAGGCTATCCGCGTTCAGGATTCCGGGAGGTCAAGATGCGAAAGCTCGTTGGGGTCCCTGTTGTCCTCGTCCTTCTCCTCATCGTCGGTTCGTGCTTCGTCGCGTCGGATTCGACGGGCGTCGTGCGCATCGGCGTCTTCACCGACATCCACGTCCACGACACCAACTCGCCCAACGAACACAAGGTGATGGCGAACTACGAGCCGCGGCTCACGGCGTTCGTCGAGGCGATGACGGCGTGGCCGGCCGACGCCGTCGTCTCGCTCGGCGACCTCGTGAACGGCGTCTTCGTCATGGGCGCCGATCTCGGCGACTCCGCGCGCATCCCTGCGCTCCTCGACCGTGCCGTCGGGATCCTCCACGGCTACTCGGGGCCGATCAGCTACGTCTTGGGGAACCACGACGTGTACAACCTGACCAAAGCGCAGTTCCTCGCAGCCACCGGATCGCCCGCCGCGTACCGGAGCTTCGACCTCGGCGCCTACCACGTCGCGATCCTCGACGCCCAGTTCAACAAGGCAGGCCAGGACTACGGGAACGTGAGTTGGATGGTCCAAGGGACGATCCCCACCGCGGAGCTCGAGTGGCTGCGCGCCGACCTCGCCGCAACCCAGAAGCCGACAATCGTCTGCGTCCACCAGCCGCTTGACCTGGCGTTCGAGCTTCTCGCCGGCGGACCGTCGGTCTCGAACGCCCCCGAGGTGCGCGCCGTTCTTGCCGCCTCCGGCCGCGTCATCACCGTCTTCCAAGGACACACGCACGACTCGGCCCACACCGTCATCGACGGGATTCACTACGTCACCTTCGCCGGCATGGTCGATGCCGATGTGCCGACGCCCGCGTCGTGGGCCGCGGTGACCCTGGACCCGACCGCGCGGACGATCCACATCGAGGGTGTCGGACTCCAAGAGACCCTCGACATCGTCTACTAACTAGCAGGAAGAAGGGAAGGAGGACCGCCGGTGAGTCGGCTGTCGAAGCTTGGCATGGCATGGGCGGCGGCAGTTCTCGTAGTGCTCCTCGCCGTCCTCGAGGGAGGCGCGGACCCCGCCGCGGATGCCGCGAGCAGCGTCAGCGCCAGTGACGCTGCCCCCGTTCGCTTTGGCCTCTTCACCGATCTGCACGCCGATGACCGAGACTCGCCGGCCGAGCGAAAGCGGATGACCCACACGGCCGAGCGCCTCGGCGCCTTCTGCGCGGCGATGAATGCCGAGGCCGTCGACTTCACGATCGAGCTCGGCGACTTCGTCAATGGCTGGCTCGTCCTGGGTGCCGATCCCGGGGACCCAGGCAGGATTCCCGAGATCCTCGCGTGGGCAGACTCGCTCTACGCCGCGTTCACGGGACCTCGCTACCACGTCCTCGGGAACCACGACCTCTTCAATCTCGACAAGGTGGCGATCCGCGAGATCCTGGGGCTCGAGCGGACCTACTACAGCTTCGACGTCCGGGGCGTTCACTTCGTCGTTCTCGACGCGGAGTTTGCCGAAAACGGAAGCGACCTCGCGCGGACGTACACCGGCGTCGCCGGGTTCATCCCGCCCGCGGAGCTGGTTTGGCTGAGCGAGGACCTCGCCGGGTCCGACCGTCCGACGATCGTCTTCGTCCATCAGATGCTCGACGAGTACATCGAGGAGTGGGGCCGTTCCCTCATTGCCAACCAGCGCGAGGTGCAGGCCGTTCTCTCCGCGGACCCCGAGGTTGTCGCCGTGCTCCAGGGACACGCCCACGCGTTCCGCCACAGCGAGGTCGGCGGCGTTCACTACCTCACGTTTGCAGCGCTCGTCGATCAGGAGACGCCGCCCTCGTGGGCCCTCGTGACCGTCGATCCTGCGGCGCGAACCGTCATGATCGATGGCACGGGAGAGCAGCCGAACCTTGGGTTCTCGTACGAGATCTCGCGCCCCGGCGCGAGCAAGGGAGGAACCGAATGATCGTCGACTTCAGCATCGCTCCGATCGGTCGCGGCGAGAGCCTAAGCCGCTACGTCGCTGAGGCGTACCGGATCATCGAGGCGTCCGGCGTCCGGCACGAGTTCCACGCGATGGGCACGAACCTCGAAGGCGACTGGGGCGAGGTCATGACCGTCGTCAATGCCTGTCGCTTGCGCTTGCTCGAGACGTGCGGGCGCGTGTCGATCTCGCTCCGCATCGACGACCGCAAAGGGGCATCCGACCGCCTCGGCCACAAGGTCGCGTCGGCACAGGAGAAAGCGGGGCTCTAGTCCGCCGCCGGGTGAATGACGAGCACGTCGCCGGCGATGTTCGCGGCGTGATCGCCGATCCGCTCTAGGTTATGGAGGATCTCCACGAACAGGATCCCTGCCTCCGGATCGCACTCGTCTGACTCCAGGCGCTCGACGTGGTGGCTCTTGTACCGCGTTTCAAGCTCGTCCAAGTGCTTCTCCAAATCCAGGGCCCGCTTGGCTTCGCCGATGTTCTCTGTGTCAAGCGCGGCAAGCGATAGCTGGTAGAGCTCGATCGCCCGGTCGAACATGTCGCCAAGCTCGCCGGCCGCCACCGCGGAGAGGCTGCGGCCCTTCGCCATCAGCTTTTCGGCACGCACGGTGATGTTGACGGCCTGGTCGCCCACCCGTTCGACATCGGCGACGATGTGGCGGAGGACGTGGAGGCGGCGCTCGTCCTTCCCGCTGAGCGCACTGCCGTCAATTCGGTCGAGGAACTCGTCGACCGAGTCCTTGAGCCCGTCGACCGCCTCCTCCACCTCGCCAACCGACGCGATCTCCGTGGAATCGCGCTTCAGGATCCCTTCCTTGCACGCGCGGATCATCGCCGCCGTCATCCCACCCATCCGCAGGAGCTCGCGCTGTGCCTGGCGCACGGCGAACGCAGGCGTCGCCAGGAATTGCTCCCCGAGGAACTGCGCTCGCCCCCCGGTGCCCTCCTCGCGCCCCCGCACGAGCATCCGAGCAACCCAAACCAGCCCGCCGACGCAAGGAATAAGGGCGAGCGTTACGGCCACGTTAAAGATCGAGTGGGCGTTCGCGATCTGTCGCGGCAGAGAAGACGACGTCATCTGCACCAATCGCGTGAACCACGGCAGAAAGGGCAGGAACACGCCAACTCCGACCACGTTGACGACCAGCTGGGTCACCGCGAGTCGCCGCGACGAAAGCGACGTCCCGATCGATGCGATCTGGGCCGTGACCGTCGTACCGATGTTCGCACCGAGGACGATGGCGATGGCGGCGGGCAGGGAAATCAGCCCCGAGCTGCCCAGTCCGATGACGAGCGCCGTCATCGCCGCCGAGCTGTGGATGGCCGCCGTCACCCCAGCGCCGACAAGGACGCCGAGAAGCACGTTGTCGCCGCACGCCTGGAGGACACGCAAGATCGTGGGGCTCTGCGCGAGCCCTACAAGTCCTCCGGTGAAGATGCCCATCCCGAGGAAGACGAGGCCGAGTCCGAGGACGATGCGGCCGACGTCGCCCACCTTCCTCCCGCGGAACGTCTCCGCCAGGATGTAGCCGACGGCGAGGACCGGCATGTAGTAGATGCCGATCTTGAACGCGATGATCTGCGCGGTCAGCGTCGTCCCGATCTCCGCCCCGAGCATGACGCCGATTCCCTGCGCCAGGGTGAGGATGCCGGCGTTGATCATCCCGATCAGAAGCACCATCGTCATCGTGCTCGACTGAAGGGTCGCCGAGGTGACCATGCCGACGAGGACGCCGCGGTAGGCCTTGCCGGTCAGCCGCTCGACGATCACTCGCATGCGGTCGCCAACCGCACGTTTGAGCGCGTCGCTCATGATCCTTAGTCCGAACAGGAAGACCGCCAGACCGCCGGCAGCGCTGAAGAGAACCCCGACCATTGCACCCCCCGGGGCTGTGTTTCCCGGAAGCGAAGTATATACTCCGCCCGGCATGTTACAAGCCAGATGCCCGTTCGTTACTTGCGTATCCCGTCCAAAACCCGTAGATTGAGATGACAATGACCGACTGGCTCCGGCGAATGCCGAAGATTGATCTTCACGTCCACCTGGACGGCTCCCTCAGGCTCGAGACGGTCCTGAAGTTGGCCCGTGCGCTCCCGCCCGAGCAAGCGTTTCCCGACTCGGTCAACCTGAAGAGTGCCGTCATCCCTGGGGCTCGCGGCTCGCTCGAGGAGTACCTCGTGGCGTTCGACTACACCGTCCCCCTGCTCCAGACATCCGCCGCCCTCGAGCGATCGGCGTACGAGCTGTGCGAGGATGCCGCGAGCGAGAACGTCATCTACATCGAGATCCGCTTCGCGCCGCTCCTCCACACCCGCGCGGATCTGAAGCCGCGAGACGTCGTTGCCGCCGTGCTCGCTGGAATGCATCGCGCCGAGGCCGACTTCGGGATCGTCGCCGGGCTAATCCTCACGGCCCTGAAGCAGAACTCGACCGAGCAGTCGATCGAAACCGTCCAGCTGGCCGCGCAGTTCCGCCGCGACGGCGTCGTCGGCGTCGACCTCGCTGGGCCGGAGCACCAGAACCCGCCGGTCAAGCACCGCAAGGCGATCGAGTTCGCACACGACGCGGGCATCCACGTCACCATCCACGCCGGCGAAGGGTGCTGCCCGGAGCAGATCAAGGAAGCCCTCGACCTGGGAGCGGAGCGGATCGGCCACGGGGTCTACCTTTTCCAGGCGCCGCGAACCGAGAAGCGGGTCGCCGAGCTGGGCATCCCGCTCGAGATGTGCCCCACGAGCAACCTCCAGGTCGCCGGGTTCATGAAGAACTACCGCGACCATCCGATTAAGCGCTACCTCGACGCCGGCATCGTCGCGACGGTCAACACCGACAACCGGCTGATGTCGCAGACCGATATGACGAGCGAGTTCGAGCATCTCGTGAAGGCGTTCCGCCTCACGAGGAAGAACGTCCAGCGACTGGTCTCAAACAGCGTCCGGGCCGCGTTCGCGTCCGACGACCGAAAACGCGAGCTGCAGGAGCGCGTCGACGCATTCTTCGCCCCCGCGAGGAAGCAGAAGCCCTGAGAAGCGCGATCGTACGTCAGCCGAAGAGGCCTCCCTCTTCGATTTCCTGCCACCCAAAGCGCCGCAAGTCGATGCGCCCGTTCGCGTCGAAGGCGACGCCCTCTGCCTTCAAACACTCGATCTGCTCGCCGCCGATGCTCGACTCCCCCTTCGCGTTGACGACCCGATGCCACGGGACGTCGGGCCGCGGGGCTCCGCGGCCGAGGGCCGCCATCGCGTAGCCGACCTGCCGCGCCGCCTTCGGCATGCCCACGAGCTGCGCGATCTGTCCGTACGTCGCAACCTGCCCGCGCGGGATGCGCTTCGTCACTTCGTAGATCCGCTCGTACAGCCCATCGCCCATACCCTCACTCCTTCCTTCTAGCCTGCCACGCTACGACAGCGCCAGGGCGCCGACAAGAAAAGGATCGCCGCCCGCCGTGTCCCCGCCGTCTCGCCTCACGGCACGCCGTCCACTTGCCGCTCCGTTCGCGCTTGCCGCCCCGCCCACGGCACGCCGTCCACTTGCCGCTCCGTTCGCGTTTGCCGCCCGGCACCCCGTCCGTTTGCCGCTCGGCCCTCCGTGCACGCTTGCCGCTCGGCCCACCGTCCACGCTTGCCGCCCCGCCCGCCGTCCACGTTTGCGGTAGCGCCCTCCGTCCGCGTTTGCGCCCTTGCCAGACCGCGAGCGGGCCTGTACGGTGATCGCATGGGCCTCCTCAAGCGCCACCGCCGCGAGCGGATCCGACGCCGTCCGTTTCCTCCCGCCTGGCAGGCGATCCTCGAGCGCACGTTCCCCCGCCACCTGCGCCTCTCCCCCGAGGATCGAAAGGAACTCGAGGGGCACATCCAGGTCTTCCTCGCCGAGAAGCGATTTGAGGGCGCCGCAGGGCTTGCGATCACCGACGAAATCCGCGTGACCATCGCCGCGCAGGCCTGCTTCCTTCTCCTGCACCGAGACACGGACTTCTACCCGGGTCTCTACTCGATCATCGTCTACCCCGAGGAGTACGTGGCCAGCTACCATCTCCGGGACGAGAGAGGATTCGTCGAGGAAGGACCGCAAGTCCGGCTCGGAGAGGCGAGCGGCCGGGGCGCGGTGGTCTTGTCGTGGGACGGCGCGCTGCGCGGCGCGTCGGACGTTGAGGACTGCCACAACGTCGTCTTCCACGAGTTCGCCCACCAACTCGACGCCGAGAGCGGTAGCTTCGACGGTGCACCGCTGCTCCCCGAGCGGTCGATGTACCTCGCCTGGGCCCGCACCCTGAGCGAGGAGTGGCACGCGCTTCGAGCCCGCGCGAGCCGCCATGAGCCCACCGACCTCGACCCGTACGGGGCCACGAACCCGGCCGAGTTCTTCGCCGTCGTCACCGAGTGCTTTTTCCAGCGTCCGCACCAACTCCGGGAAACCCACCCGAAGCTCTACGAAGAGCTCGAGCGTTTCTATCGCCAGGATCCGACGTCCTCGATGCCGTCGACGTGATTCCGGCAGCGCCGGGAGCTTGTCGCTCGAGTCTTCATTCGCTAGAATGAACAGCGTGTGGATCGACGCGGAAGTTGACGCAATGGCGCAGTTCCGAGCCGGGCTCACGTACCCGATCTTGCGAGCGATTCGCTGGGACGGGCGCCGGATCGACTTCATCTCCCGCGCCCGGGTGGAGAGGACGACGCGCTCGCTTCTCTACCGCTTCGACGAGGGCACCACACGCTACGCGATTCGGTTCGAGCCCGATTGCCAGAAGTGGTTCCTCGAGGCGATCGACGACTCCGGCCTCGTGAACGACGTTCCCTCGTCGTAGGCCGGCTCCGGCCTCGTGGAGGAACTCCCCCCCCTGTAGATCGCGCTTGCCCCTCCAAGAACGAGGGGCCCGGGCGCATCGTGAAACCACCCGGACCCCCTCGTCTGTTGGCGGTGTGCTGTCCTTCTCGGACTCTGCGAGCCTAGACCGCATCCGTGAGCGGCGTGTGAACGCTCGCGGTCAGGGGTGTGTCGGCCGCGCACGGGGCACCGACCAGGAAGCGTGCACGCGGAGAGGCCAGCAACTGTGCGCGAGCCCCGGAGAAGTCAGACGCTCAGGCGAGAAGTTCGATGAGCTTCGACCGCGGAAGCCGGTTCAAGACTTCACAACCGGTCTCCGTCGCGACGGCCGTGTCCTCGATACGCACGCCGCCGTACCCCGGAATGTAGATGCCCGGCTCCATGGTGACGACGGCCCCGCGCGGGACACCGGCACTCATCTGCGGGCCCATCTTCGGCTGCTCGTGAACTTCAAGGCCGACGCCGTGGCCGACGGGAGACAAGAAGACGTATTCCGCGTACGGCGACTGCTCGATGACCCGGCTGGCCGCGGCATGGACGTCGCGACCCGGGACGCCTGCCCGCAGCGCCGCCAGTCCGGCGTTGACCGCGCGGTCGACGTACGCGTAGATGTCTCGCTGCTTCTCCGTCGCCCGCCCGACGACGAACGTGCGAGTCATGTCGGAGACGTACCCATCGACGACGGCGCCGAAGTCGATGAGCAAGAAGTCGCCTTCGCGGAGGATCCTCCTTCCCAGCGCAGGGACGTAGTGCGGAAGCGCGCTGTTGGATCCTGAAGCGACAGTGGGTCCGAGCACGCCGTCGGCGCCGAGGGCCCGCATCCGAGCCGTGAGCTCCGACGCCAGATCTACCTCGCCCGCGCCGGGCCGCACCGCCGGGAGCAGCTCACCGAGCGCCCGTTCCGCGATGTCAATGGCGCGGCGCAACACCGCAAGCTCCTCCGCGTCCTTCTCGGTACGCAGCTCGCTCACGGGGTCTCCGTGCGTGATCCATTCGACCTGGGTTCGGCGGCGAAGCTCGGAGATCACGTGGTCCGTCGTCCGCCACGCGGAGTACCCCATCCGCTCAATCTTCCGCCGGCTGAGGAGACGCGCGAGGTCGTCCAAGTAGTCCCCCTCGGCGTGCACGATCTCGACGTCCGGGACCTCGATCTTCGCCTGCTCAAGGTAGCGGGAGTCGGTCACGAGCGTCGTCTCCGCCTCCGTGACAACGAGAGCGCCCTCTCCCGTGTACCCCGTCAAGTAGCGCAAGCCGACAAGGTCCATCCCCGCGGGCATGGTGCGGTCGAGGGAGAAGACGAGATAGGCGTCGACGCCGGCTCTCTCTAGGAGTCTCGCGCGCCGCCGTTCGTGGCTATTCATGGATGTGCCTCCTGGCTTCCGGCAAGCCTGCCGCTTGCACTCGAGGTTCGGACTCGAGCCGCCGCCTGTGAGGAGACGGACGTGATCCTGCCGCGCCGCCGTGATGCGGTCGGCGCGGCAGGATCACTTCGTCTTGGCGGCGGTGCTGCTTCCTCGTCCCGCCGAGGAAGTCGTTCGTTCTTCCCCTACGGCGAGACGTTCGCCCCCGGAGGCGAGCCCGCGGCCGCGAGGTAATCGGAAATGCCCTGGAGGATTCCCCGCGCGACGAGCTCCTGGTAGGCGGAGGTGACGAGCTTCGCCCGCTCCTCGGGCGCCGTGATGAACCCGACGTAGACCGCCGCCGCCGGGACTGTGAGGCCCGTGAACGCTGTCCCCTGCGCGCGAACTCCGCGCTCCTTCGCCGACGTGGATTTCACCGTCGCCTTCTCCACAGCGAGGGCCAGCGACCAAGAGGAATCCCCCGAGGCGTGTCCGGCATCGACGATCGTTTCGATCCCAACCGCCGTCGGGCTGTCGAACGCATTCGCGTGGATCGACACGTAGAGGGTCGCGCCCTCCCTCGCCGCTGCCCCGATTCGGTTCGACGCCGTGACGTCCGTGTCCGAACTTCGCGCCAGCACCACTCGCAACCCGGCGTACTCGCTCGCGAGCGCGATCATCTTGTTCGCGATCGCAAGCGTCACGTCCTTCTCGAGGACGCTGTCGCCCTTTGACCCCGCATCGCTTCCCCCGTGCGCCGCGTCCACGATCACGATCGCCGCGGCCGCCTTCTGATTCACCGACAGGTCGCCGGAGTCATGGTGCAGCGCCCTGACTGCAATGATGACGACGACCGCCACCGCCGCCAGAATGACCGCCACCAACAAGAGTCGTTTCATGCCGCGAGCCTACTCCCTCTCCCTGGCGAAAGGCTAGTCGCAAGTCCTGCCAACCTCGTCCAACGGCAAGCCCGAGGACACGAGCGCTTGGGACTGGGTCGAAGGTGACGGCTGTCTCTTGCAGGAAACCCGTGCAGCCCTTCGAGGCTCAGGAAGAATGGCCGTCGGCCACGGTAGCCACAAGTCCCCGTCCCGCACAGATACGGCCCCGCGACACGGAGAGGACGACGTGTCGTACTGCTCTCGGCCGCGTCGACGGCTTCGCGGCCTTCATATCACGTCGCGACCCTGGGATAGAGGCGCCCGGCAATGAGAACGAAGATCCCGGTGACTCCAACGAGAACGAGCACGTCGAGCCCGAGGCCGTGGGCACTCGTCTGGCCGGGGAGCATCAGGGCGCGCAGCGCGTCGACCTCGTACGTGAGCGGGTTGCCGCGCGCGACGACCCGCAGCCACGCCGGCATGATCGCGATCGGGTAGATCGCGTTGCTCGCGAAGAAGAGCGGCATCGTCATCACCTGGCCGATTCCCATGAACCGCTCGCGCGTCTTCACGAGGCAGGCAATGATGAGGGAGAAGGTGGAAAAGACCGCGGCTCCAAGGGTGACGACGAGCGCGACGCCAAGGAGAGCGGCAGGGCTCCAATTGATCTTGACCCCCAGCACGGCGGCGAGGGCGTACACGATCACCGCCTGGGACAGGCCGCGCACGCCGGCCGAGAGGCCCTTCCCGAGGACGATCGCCTCGCGCGGCGTCGGCGTTACGAGGAACTTGTGGACGATCCCGAGGTCGCGCTCCCAGATGATCGAGATCCCGTAGAAGATCGAGATGAACAGCACACTCTGTGCGAGGATCCCCGGGGCCATGAAGTCGAGATAGCGCAGGTCGCCGGTCGGAATGGCGCGGATCTGAGTGAACACCTGGCCGAAGATGAGGAGCCACAGCGCAGGCTGGATGGCCCGAGTCAGGAGCTCCGTCGGATCGTGGCGCAGCTTGCGCGCCTCGAGCTCGGCGATCACGAGCGCTTTCCGAATGAACTCGCCCGTCGCCCGAAGGGCACCCTCCCTCCGCACGGGACCTGGATCAGCCGAGTCGGCGTGCGGTACGACGTGTCCGTCGTGTGTCACCGTAATTCCCTCCCGATTCGAGCACATCTCCGGTGTAGTGAGCGAAGACCTCGTCCAGGGTCGCACCATTCCCGCCGATCGACTGCTTGAGCTCTGCCGGGCTTCCGGCCGCAACGACCCGTCCCCGGTGCATGATCGCGACCCGCTCGCACAGGGCGTCCGCCTCTTCCATGTAGTGGGTGGTGAGGAAGACCGTCGTCCCGTAGTCGGCGCGGAAGGGGATGATGCGCTCCCAGACGGCCTGGCGCGCCACGGGGTCGAGGCCGACCGTCGGCTCATCAAGGAAGAGAACGCGGGGCTCGTGGACCATGGCCTCGGCGATCTCGAGCCGCCGAATCATCCCGCCGGAGTACTGACGGACGAGCTTGTCCTCCGCCTCGTCGAGTCCCATGAACGCGAGCGCATCGCACACGCGCTTCGTGCGCTGCGCACGTGAGACACCGTACAGCTTCGCGAAGATGAGCAAGTTCTCGTAGCCGGTCAGAGTTCCATCCGCCGAGAGCATCTGCGGAACGTAACCAATCGCCCGCCGCACGGCGACCGGGTGTCGGACGATGTCTGCGCCGGCCACCGTTGCGGTGCCGCTCGTCGGCGGCAGGAGCGTCGTCAGCATCTTGATCGCCGTCGTCTTCCCGGCCCCGTTGGGGCCGAGAAGTCCGAACACGGAGCCCGACTCGACCAACAGGGTGAGGGAGTTGACGGCCGTGAGGGTGCGGAACCGACGTGTCAGCGCCCGGGTGTCGACGGCGGCGGTGTTCACGAGGTCATCCCTTCTCCCGAGCTGAAGAGCGCGTCCAGAGCCGAGAGCGCCTGGGCCACGGCCTCTCGATCCTCCTGGGAGAGTCCGGAGAGGCGTCGTGCGAGCCCGGCCTGGGCGCCGCGCCGCGCCGACTCGACGAGCGCGTTGCCCTTCAACGTGAGGATGAGCACCAAGCGACGCCGGTCGGTCTTGGACGGCGTCCTCGAGACAAGGCCGCGCGCGACGAGCCCTCCGACGAGCTTCGACATCGACGGAAGTGTCATCCCCACCTGCTGGGCTACCTCCGACAGGGATGCCCCTGGCTGACGCCGCACGAAGACCAAGACGCGGAACTGGGGCACCGACAGGTCGGGCCCGCGCCGGCTTCGCATCTCGGTCCGCACGGCACGCATCACAAGGGGAACCGTGTCGAGCACGGCCTGCGCGCAACCGTCCGGCGAACTCCAGATCCTTGCCATAGGTAACCGTTTCCCTTGGCAACTATACGTCGAAGGATATCCGCACACAAGCATGGCGGAACGGGGCGGCAGGTACGAAGGCGATTCGCCAGACCCAAGCGGCTAGATGTAGCCGAGCTGGACCCCGATGATCATCCCGACGCCGAGCACGACCATGACCACGCCGGTCACGAAATGGAGCTTGCCCATGCGCGCCGTGCGCCACCGTTCGGCGCGCGCTGTCGTCGTAACGCCGAAGTGCACGGTCAGCGCGATCACGATCATCGGCAGGATGAAGATCAGGTTGTAGAGCAGGAGCAAGAGCACGCCCTGCGTGCGCGTCGTCGTCGTCGACAGGAGCGACAGGATCGCGAGGTACGGGCCGGACGTGCACGGCGCGAGGAAGAGCGCGTCGATCAGCCCCGCGACGAACACCCCGGGTAGCGACACGACCGAGTTCGTTACCCGCGTCAGCACCGGCTTCCACTTCGCCGGCACCTCGATCGAGAACCACTTGCCGTACCAGAGCAGGTCCTTCATCTGCCACAGCCCCATCAAAATGGCGATCACCGACACAGCAATGATGTACGGGACGCGCAGGCTGCGCGTTCCGACCGTGACCCCGAGAAGGGTGTAGAAGAC
This sequence comes from Candidatus Bipolaricaulota bacterium, assembly GCA_026390345.1. Taxonomy (GTDB): domain Bacteria; phylum Bipolaricaulota; class Bipolaricaulia; order UBA7950; family UBA9294; genus JAPLGD01. The sequence continues at coordinate 89,228 of JAPLGD010000068.1, forward strand.
GTATCCCATCAGGAAGTAGACGATGTACACACCCGCCGACCACGCAAGGCCGGCCCAGATGACCTTCTGGCGACGCCCAATCACCAGGAGCCGCCCGAGAAGAAGCAGCATCACGGCGAAGTCGCATGGGTTGATGGAATCCAGAGCCGCCGAGCCGATGACGGCCCACAGGGTCGCCTTCTCGCGCACGCGCACCCTGTCGAGCGGTGGGCTCGCCTTCTGGTCGATCGCTAGCTCGAGGCGCGCTCTGAGGAAGGCCGTGTCCTCGTCGGAGAACGCGAACGTCCTCGCCTTCTCGCGGCCGGGGTAGACGGTCGCACCCACGAGCGCGGTATCGCCGAAGAAGAGCGCCGGAACGGCGCCACGGACGCGGTAGAGCCTCGCAAGCCGGTCGAGGGTCTTCTTGCCCTCGTCGTCATCCGCCGAGATGCGTCGGACCGCGAGCTCCGGGTGCTGTCGTTGGACCAGGGTCATCCACGCGTCAAGGCGGTCGCAGTCCGGGCAGTCGCTGGCCAGCACGAGAACCGCCTCGGTGGCCGTCGCCGGAAGGCGGTCGAGCGGCGACGGCGCGCTGGCGGCAATAGCGGCGTCGATCGCCGCGCGGGCTTCGAGTTCGACGGCGCGCACAGCGAGAACGACCGGAGCTGCCCCCGACCCGGCGCGGTACACGGTGTCGCGGACAATGGCCTCGTCCCCCACGAAGAGGAACGGCACGGGACCCATCTCGGCGCCGTACGCGGCGAGGAGGCGCGGCAGAAGGTCGCGGCCCTCCTGGCTCGCGATGTCGTACTCCTTGACGGTGAAGGCCTTTCCCGCGGCCTGCATCTCCTGGAGCAACGCCTCCATGCGAGCGCAGTGCGGGCAACCGTCTTCGTAGAAGAGGACGACCTCGGTGGCTCCTACAGCGACGAAAGCGAACAGGAGAACAGTGGCCAAGGCAAGTAGTGCAACTCGCTTCATCGTCACGTCCTTCTCTCGGGAACGCGCCCGCGGCACGCTGCCGCCCGTCCCGACGCAGTGCGCCCGACTCTATCAGCTTCGCACGGACCCCGCAAGCCCTGCTGTCTCTGTCCACCAGAGCAACCGAAGCGCCATTGAACGGGCGGCGGAACATCGAGCCTCAGTTGACCGCGCAGGCGCGCATCCATAGGCTGGCAACAGTTTGAGAGGGGGCGCACATGGCAGTGAGTACGGGCGGCACGCCAATCGGGACGTGGGTGCTCGCGATCGTCGCGGTCACGTCGGCGACCATTGCCGCGTTCCAGAGCCGCATCGCGCGGCTCCTCGTGCGCCCAAAGCTCGGGCTAGAAGTGCACGCCGAGCCACCCGACTTCCACCACACCCTCGTCTCGCACCCGACCTCGCCGGGCGCCTCCGCCGACGCCTACTACTTCAACCTCCGCGTGCGGAACACCGGGAACAGCCGCGCCGAGCAGGTAGAGATCTTCGTCGCCGACGTCCTCGCGCAACAGCCTGACGGCACCTTCAATCGTGTGGCCTCGTTCCTTCCGAAGAACCTTCTGTGGTCGTGGACCCTCAAGCCGTTCCTCGACGCTCTTTCTCCCGGCATGTACACGTTCTGCACGCTGGGGCACATCTTCGATCCTGCTAGACGGCGCGACTTCCCCGGCGAAGCCCTCGTCGAGGCCGACGAAGCACACCTCGCCGGCCGGACCGCGTTCAGCGTCGCCGTCCAGTTCCCGTCAAGCAAGCCCTCCCACATCCTCCCGCCCGGCACGTACCGCCTCATTCTCTGGATCGCCGCTGGCAACGCGCGCAAAGTCGAGAAGCGCCTCGAGCTTGTGTTGTCAGGCGACTGGACAACCGACGAGGCGAGGATGTTGTCGGAAGGAGTTCGGATCCGCGTCGTCTAGGACGCAGAGCCGAGAGCTATCGCCCACTCTGCGGCTTCGGACCCGCTCGTCGCCCGGACGATTCGCCTGCTCTGGATACAGGCTTGGGGCCCACTGCGGGCTAGTGCCTGGATGCAAGGCCACACGCTATCGCCACCTGTTGTGCCGGAACGCGAGGCGCGACCCCGCACCTCCTAAGCCTCCTCCGGCAGGCTGTCGCGCACCCTCTGTGTCCTGGGAGAGTCCAACAAAGCAAGAGCGAGGCACAGCCGCCGTCTGGGTTTCCAAACGCGGAAGCGGCCGAGTTCTCACGACACGATTCCTTGTCGACTTCTGCCGCGGGGCAGGGTGCGCTTGCGTAGCGCTTGACTAACTAGCTAGTTAGTTGTATAGTTAACCCGGTGAGACAACATGGCACGAACGAAACGAGATCCCTTAAACCCACTCGTGATGAAGAACTTCATGGCTCCGTCCAAGTTGTTAGCCAAACTGCAGGAACTGTCGGAGAAGCTGGGTGTCTCGGAGTCCGAGATCATCCGCAGGGCTGTGGAGCGTTATGTAGCAGATGCGGAGGAAAGCGTATGACCTCGGGCATCGGGTTGGCGGCCCGGCAAGGTGGCAACAACTACTAGGAGGTAGTCGAAATGAAGCGGACAATGCTGTTCCTCGGAATCATGGGTCTTGTTCTGGGCTTTGGAGCTTCGGCTCTGGCGATCGGCCTATGCAGTTACGTATCGCCGGAGACGAACCTGCAATCCATCGGTCTCTCTATGAGCTACCACTACTTCGATGACTTCGCAGACGCCGGGGTGGAGACGAGCGTCGGGCTGGCAGGCCTAGACTACAACCTGCTCCACGACTCTCCGGACTTCGGCTACACCCTGACCGCAAATGGCGAACTGCTGCTTGCGGACTTCGCCCCCGTGAGCGGGTTGGCGGATGTCGCGGGGACCTATCGGTACTACTTCACGCAGGACGCGCCGGCGTTCGGTTTCGGGGGCATCGAAGCCTCGGTGGCCTCCGGGCAGCTCCAACCGGCGGTCTACATCGACGCTGGACTCGGCTACGGGCGGTTCTCCGACGTGACACCGCTGGCCAAGGCGGTCAAGATCGAGAAGCAGCTGCTCAGGGTGAATGCGATCCCGGGCCCGCTTGGCGACAGCGCCCTCTTGGAGATCGCTCAGATGATCGGCAGCGGCGAGTACGCCACCGCGGATGAGAAGGTCGCCGCCGTCGTGAACCGAATCCAGGCCGCTTCGGGCGTGACGCTCAATCCGCGCCAAGTCCTCAAGGTCGAGGACCTGGTCCTTGCCACCGGCGATGTCCGATACTGCGGCTGGGCAGTCCAGGCCGGCGTTGGGTATCAGCTCGTCGACCCGTACAATAACCCACGGACCTTCCTGGTCACCGCGTCCGCCGACGCTGCGTTCGCCCCGAACCCGGACGCTCAGGTCCTCTTCCATGCGGGCCTCTCGGGCCCACTCAACATCCTGGACCAGAACACGCTAAGACTGCGAGCGTCCTACAGCTATGTCCTGTCAGAGATAACCTCCCTCCGAGCGTCGTACACGGTCTTGCGGGTGCAGCCCCTGGGAGATCCTGCGAGCACGAGTCAGACCGCCGCCCTTCTCCTCGGGTTTGACATCGGCAGCAGCACCAATCTGGGTCTGCAAGCGTCCCTCTCCAAGCCGGCCGACGCCACTGCATGGTCGCTCGACGCTTCCGTGTCTGCGGCAGTCACGTTTGACTACTAGCTCGTGTCCCAGTTAGGAGAAGCGGCCACCCCACCAGCCCGCCCCCTCATCTCGAGACGCGGGGCGGGCTGGTGGCGTAGGTGAATACAAGAGATCCATCTCACAGTCCGATAACACGGGAGAGGAGAGAGTCATGAAGGGCAACAACACGGCAAACAGGGACGGTCCTCGTCCCTCTCGCCCGATAGGTGGACTGTCCACCTGGGTGGGTCGCTCTCGCCTCACCATATCGCGGAGGCAGCATCTATGAAAGTGTTTGGCATCATTCTCATCGTCTTTGGAGTCATTGCCTTGGTCTATCAGGGGGTCACGTTCTTGGTCCCCAACACGACCGACCTAGGTTTTTTCTCAATCACCGTGTCAGAGCAACACACAATTCCCCTGCCGCCCATTGTCGGCGCCGTATCGCTGGCTGCCGGCATTGCTCTCGTTCTGACGAGTCGGCGGGGGAAGCAGTAGCCCCCTCAGGAAGAACCCGGCACCCCTTGTGGCGCTCGGTTGATGAAAGAGTTTCAACAAGCAGAGAAGTGTTAGGGAGATGGAGATCATGAAGGCAAGAAGAATCTGGGAAGTGGGGACGGTCCTCGTCCTCCTCGTGTCGCTGCTCGCGATGGGCGGGTGGGGCCAAGGTGTGGCGCCGAAGGGCATCATCCCCACCCCTCCTGAGAGCACGGCCTTGCAGGTCAACGTTTGGGTCGATCGCGGTGCGTACGCGGTCGGCGAGTCGATCACAATCCACTACAGCGTCAACCAGGCGGCGTACGTCTACATCTGGGACATCACACCGGACGGGCAAGCGAATCAGATCTTCCCGAACGCGAGTCCCGGAGGGTCGAGCAACTACGTGACGCCCGGGGAGTACACCGTCCCCGGGAACTGGTCGGTGACGCCTCCGCTTGGAACCGAGTACTTGCAGATCCTGGCGACGACGTCGCCGGTCAATCCATTCGCGTACTTCTCGCCTGACCCCGAATCGTTCCGCGCTCAGGTTGAGGTCCAGATCCTCGGGATCCTGCCGGTCAGCGAACGGACCTGGAACTTCACGAGCTTCCAGATTGCGTCGGGTACCGTGCCGACGTACGGAATCCTCGACGTGCGATCCGTTCCCGCAGGGGCGGCGATCTCGGTCGACGGGACGTACGCGGGGTACACCCCTCGATTGGTGTTCCTCACGCAGGGATTCCGCCGGGTTGCGATCTCCAAGGCAGGATATCAGACGTGGCAGACCGCCCTGTCTGTCGTCGGCGGGCGAACGCAGACGGTCAACGCGACACTCACTGCGCTGACGCCTCAGAACCAAAGCCCCGTCCCCGCGTTCTCGTTCGCTCCGACCGTTCCGAGCGTTGGGGAATGGGTGCAGTTCGATGCGTCGATGTCCTACGACCCGGATGGGACAATCACGTCGTTCGCGTGGACGTTTGGCGACGGATCCGGCGGAGCCGGGTCGTCGATCTGGCATCGATACACCGTGGGGGGAAGCTACGCCGCGACGCTCACCGTCACCGACAACGGCGGCGCGTCGTCGTCTCCTGTCAGCCATGTCATCCAAGTTGGGTCGACGAACCAGCAGCCGGTGGCGTTGTTTACGGCCGATCCGTCTACCGCGGTCGTGGGCGGCTGGATCCAGTTCAACGCGTCCACGTCCTACGATCCGGATGGAAGTATCACATCATACGTGTGGAACCTCGGCGACGGGACGTCATCTAGCGGCGCGAGCGTGTGGCACCGGTTCAACTCGGCCGGGACGTTCACCGTGACGCTAACCGTGACCGACGATGGCGGCGCCCAGGATGTCGAAGCCCGCTCCGTTCAGATCGGCTCGACGAATAACCAGCCGACGGCCACGTTCTCCTACACTCCCGTGTCGCCGTCCGTTCTCGAGTGGGTTCGACTCGACGCCTCGGCGTCAAGCGACCCAGACGGAACGCTCGCGTCGTTCCAGTGGGCGTTCGGAGACGGGTCTCCGACGGCGAGCGGCAGCATCGTGTACCACCAGTTCGCCGCCGCGGGCACCTTCTCGGTGACTCTCGTAGTCACCGACAATGACGGAGCGACGAACGCGCAGACCCGGCAGATTCAGGTCGGAACCTCGGCCCAGTCCCCGGTCGCCTCGTTCACGTCCTCGCCCGTATCGCCTGCACCCGGGCAGTCGATCACCCTCAACGCGAGTTCGTCGTACGACCCCGACGGAACGATCGTCTCCTATCGCTGGGACCTCAACGGCGACGGAGCGAACGATGCGTCGGGATCTGTCGTGCAGGTGAGATACTCGAACGCCGGCACAGTGACGGTCCGACTGACGGTCACCGACTCGAGCGGCCTTCAGAACTCCGCGACGAAGACGATTGTCGTTGCGGTCGCGGGGCCCGTCTCGTCGGGAGCGCCGGCGATGGGCACGACGCCGGGATTCTTCATCTGGGGAACGGATACGTGGCACATTACCGTCAACGCCGGAGCAGGCTGGACCGCACCCCGGGCCTATCGAATCGAACTGCGGACAAACGGGCTCTTCTCTTCCATCAATCAAGGCTCGACCAGCGGCGTTACCCCACTCGGGTTGGTCCCGACGCCGACGACGGGCGGAAACAGCCTGCTCTTCGAAGGCTCGTTGCAGAGCGGATCTGTGGACTACACGTTCACGGTTCCCGGCGCGACGAGCATCTGGATGAGTCTGAAGATCGACACGAACGGAAACGGAACCCTTGAGGCATCTCCGGCGTTCGCCTACCTCCGTGCGAGCATGGTGCACCCGAACACGAGTCCCTTCGTCGTCGGGTTGCCGCAAGGCTACAGCGGAACGCTTACCCCATCGATCAACTTCCGAGTCGGGATGCCGATGGCTTACCCGACCCTCATTCTCTGGGGAGCGACGATTTCCGAGCTTGGAGGCTAGA
>JAPLGD010000085.1 GCA_026390345.1 Candidatus Bipolaricaulota bacterium
GCGCACGCCCAGCTTCCTAGGCGCGCTTTGGCGCGCCCGCTTTCTAGGCGTGCCTTGGCCACGCCCCGCGGCCCGCGGGTCGCGCTTCCCCCAGCGTCCGGTCCCTAGGCACAGCGTGTGCCAGCCGCCCTGCCGATCCTCGCAGAGTGAGACGCGCAGCTCGGGCGAAAGGCAAGCCATCTCCCACGGAGGAGGAATTGCCGGACTGTCCGACAATCCCTATGCTGAATGGGCTCCGCGGAGGTGGCAGAACCATGAGTTGGGATCCGGTAACAACGTTCAACCTCGTTCTCAGCGCGGCGATCTGCGCCGTGGGAATCGTCGGCTGGGCCCGCGTCAAGAACGCCCTAGCGCTGTACATCGGCCTCGCGTTCGGGCTGTTCGCCCTGTCGCACTTGGCGACGATCCTAGGGAAGGCCGAGGCGCTCGAGGCGCTGCTAATCCTGCTGCACGGCGTGGGCTACATCCTGATTGCCATCGCGATCTACAAGGTCGCGTTCCCACGAAAGCCCGAGAACTAGGCGTACGCCGACGACGAGTCCCATTCGGGGAAGAACGCCCGGCCTCTCTTACGACCCGCGGACGAAGAGAAGGATTAGGGCTATGACGCCGACGATCACGAGGCCGACGACCATCGTCGACCCGTGGTCCTGCAGCCAGCCGGAGACGCCGGGGCGGCGCGCTTTCTTGCCGGGAGGCCGGAGCGCCATGCGCTGGGCATCCTTGTACGTCTTCACAAACTCGTAGTACTTGCCTTGCCGCTTGTAAACCACGGCAAGGTTGTTCTTCGCGCGGTCGTGCTCGGGGTCGAGCTCGAGGACGCGGCGGTAGGCGCGCTCGGCCCGGCCGAGGTCGCCTTTGTCGATGTAGAGGTTCCCGAGCCGGAAGTAGATCGCAGCGTGGTCGACCTCCCGCGCCAGGGCCTCGCTCAGGACTCGAATCCCCTCGTCGTACGCCTTCGCCTGGCGCAACTCCTCCGAACGCTGGAGCACCAGGTCGACGAACGCTCGGTCTTCGGGGGTCTTCGCCTTTTCCGCTTCCATCGCTCTCCGCCCCTCCCTCGGCCCCTCACGGCGGAGTATCCCCGGCCGGCGCGCCGCCGTCAACGATGCGGGCGCTACGCGCCGACTAGAAGACGACCTCGGCCGTCCGCGTCTTCGTGTCGAACAGGACCGCGGTGGAACGGCCCGTCAGCCAGCCGCACGCCTCGCCAGGATTCACGACCGCAGCCGCTGGCTGGCCGGGCGCGGCCAGCGGACCGGAGCCAGCTGAGCGGGCGGGGCGGACGTCGACCTTGTGGGTGTGGCCGTAGACAACGAGGTCGTAGGCGCCGCTCGCGGCCAGGGCATCGATCGACTTCGGCTCGTGCATGAGGACGACGCGCACCCCGTCGACCTCGAACGTGTGGTGCCCCGCGTAGATCGTTCCGATCTCATCGAACCGGCGAGCCAGATGGAGTCGGTCGCCGTCGTTGTTCCCGAACACGCCGACGAGGGGCGCGCCGAGCTTGCCGAACGGACCCGCGGTGAACGGCGACACGAAGTCGCCGGCGTGGAGCACGAGATCGACCTTCTCGGCGTTCAACCGCTCGACGATCCGCTCGATCGCCGGGAGGTTGTCGTGGGTGTCCGACACGATTCCGATCTTCATCCGTCCTCCCCTCGCAGCCCGAAGAGGGCCGTCCCGAGGCGGACCATCGTCGCGCCTTCCTCGATCGCTTCCCGATAGGAGTCGCTCATCCCCATCGACAAAATCGTCATCCGCGCGTTCGGAAGCTCGAGCCTTGCGAGCGCGTCGAGCCGCCGCTTCGTTTCGGCAAAGAACGGCCGGAGCGCACCGGGTTCGGCCAGCGCAGGTCCCAGGGTCATCAGGCCGCGGACCTCGATCGACGAGAGGCCTGCGATCGCGCGCGCCAATCCTTCCACGTCCTCCGGGAGGACCCCGGCCTTCTCCGGTTCGCGGCCGCTGTTGACCTCGATGAGAATCGGGACAACCCGGCCGATCTTCCGACCTTCGGCGTCGAGCTTCTCGGCCAGCCGCAGAGAATCCACCGTCTGGATCAGGTCGAAGAGGCGGACCGCGTCCCTCGCCTTGTTCCGTTGAAGCGCGCCGATCAGGTGCCACTCCGCCGCGCCTCGGCCGAGGGCGTTCTGTGCGGCCTCGGCTTCCTGGACGTAGTTCTCGCCGACGACGCGGATCCCGCCCGCGAGCGCGGCGCGGATCTCGTCGGGCGCGCGGGTCTTCGCGGCGGCCACCACCGTCACGCGAGGGAGAATCCCCGCCAGGACCTCGCGCACACGCTCTTCGATCTCCGCCACTCGTCCTCCTCGCGCCCTACTCGGCCTTCGCTGCAAGCGCCTCCCACTCGCGGTACTTCGCCTCGAGATCGGCGGTCACGGCCTTGTGCTCCACACCGAGCGAGGCGATCCGCTGGCCGTTCCCCGCTTCGCTCTCCGTCACGAGATCCCGCTCAATCTCGCCGAGCCGCCTCTCCAACTCCTCAATCGCCCGCTCGAGTCCGGTCCGCGCGTCGTCAAGCCTCTTCTGTTCGTACTTGTCGGACTTCCTCGGGCGTGCGCCCGCCGCTTCATTCAACCGGGCCGACTTCTCGCTTCGCCGTTCCGCTGGCCCGGACGAAGCCGTGATCCGACCTCCCGCGGCGGCCGCGTGCCGCGCCTCTTCACTGCGCCGCCGGTGCTCGGCGTATCCGTACGACGAGACCAGCAGTCGGCCGTCCTCGACCCGCCAAAGCTGCGTCGTGACGGCCTCCAGGAGGGCGCGGTCGTGCGAGACGAGGAGGACCGTGCCGTCGTACGCCTGCAGCGCCTGCTCGAGGATCTCCTGGCTTGCGAGGTCGAGGTGGTTCGTCGGCTCGTCGAGCAACAGGAGGTTCCCCTCCATCAGCGAGAGGAGCGCGAGGGCGATCCGGCTCCGCTCTCCGCCCGAGAGGGCCTTCGCCTTCTTCTCGACCTCGTCGCCGGAGAAGAGGAAGGCCCCCAGCAGCCCTCGCGCCTCGCTGATCGTAAGCGAGCTCTTCCCGAGGATCGTCTCGAGGACCGTTCCGTCGCCGTGGAGTCCCTCCTGCGTCTGCGAGTACACGGCGACTCGCACGCCGTGCCCGAGCTCCGCCGCACCGCGAAGGGGTGCCAGCTCGCCGATGATCGTGTGCAACAGCGATGTCTTCCCGCACCCGTTCGATCCGACAACGGCGACCTTCTCCCCGCGGAAGAGCTCGACATCGCCACACTCGATGAGCGGCCGGTCGAAACCCACCGCGAGGTCGGAGAACGACAAGACGCGCTTCCCGCTCGCCGATCCCGAGCGGATGCGGAGCGAGATCCGCTTCGCCTCCCGCGGCGCCTCGATCCGCGCCTCCTCGATCCGCTCGAGCTTCTTCTCACGATCCTTCGCCTGGCGATGCTTCTGCCCCATCTTGTGACGACGAATGAAATCCTTGTACTTCTCGATCGTCTCTTCCTGCGTCACGAACGCCTCGAGGAGCTTCTCCCGCTCCGCGTCGCGCGCGCCGCGCGACGCCTCGTACCCGAGCCGGTAGATCGTGACCTGGCCGAAGGCCACCTCCCACGTTCGGTTCGCGACGCGATCGAGTAGGTGCCGGTCGTGGGACACGAGGACGAGGGCGCCCGCAAAGCCGAGGAGCTGCTCTTCGAACCAGTCGAGGGCCGCGAAGTCGAGGTGGTTCGTCGGCTCGTCCAGGAGCAGGACGTCGGGGTTCTCGAGGAGGACGCGGGCGAGGGCCGCTCGCGCCTCCTCTCCTCCGGACAGGATCTCGACTGGCTTGTCGAGCTCGTCTTCGCCGAATCCGACGCCGGCCAGCGCCGCGCGCACAGCGGCGTCGATCTCGTAGCCCCCTTCGGCGTCAAACCGGTGGAGCAGGTCGTCGTAGCGATGGACGGCGTCCGGCGACGTGCCGGAACCGAGCTCGACCTCGAGGGCGCGCAGCTCCGCCTCCATGGCGCGGAGCGGCGCGAACGCCTCCTCCATCGCCTGCCGAAGCGTCCCCGATCCGTGCAGCCGCGCCGTCTGCGGCAGGTAGCCGACACGGACCTGCCCGATTCGCCGGACGACGCCGCCGGATGGGCGTTCCTCCTCCGCAAGAAGCTTGAGCAGGGTCGACTTCCCGACGCCGTTGTCGCCGATCAAGGCAATCCTGTCCCCCGGCGCGATCTGCCCCGAGAACGGCGCAAACAGAATATCGACCCCAAACGCCTTGGTGAGCTGCTCCATCTGGATGAGGGACATAGCTCCGGATGGTACGACAACCCCGGAACTCCGGGTAGCCTCGCTTCCTCGCGCACCGCCCCTGTGCTAGCATGCGGAGGTGACTGGGAGATGAAGGAAGCCACGCTCTACGACCGCGGTCGAGACAACTCGGTGCACTGCCGCCTCTGCGCGCACGAGTGCACCATCGCGCCCGGCTCCCGTGGATTGTGCGGCGTTCGCGAGAACGACGGTGGAACGCTCTATGCACTCACCTACGGGCGCTTGGTTGCCCGCGACATCGACCCCATCGAGAAGAAGCCGATGTTCCACTTCTATCCCGGGTCGCGCGCCTACTCGATCGCCACCGTCGGCTGCAACTTCACGTGCCAGAACTGCCAGAACCACTTCATCTCGCAATACCCACACCAGCACGACGGCCGCCTCGTTGGCGACGCCGCCGAGCCCGACGAGATCGTCCAGGAGGCCATCCGGACCGGTTGCCGATCGATCGCCTACACCTACACGGAACCGACGATCGCGCTCGAGTTCTACCTCGAGGTCATGCGGCGTGCGAGGGCCGCCGACCTTGCCAACGTCTGGGTGTCGAACGGGTACTTCTCCCACGACACGGCCGACGCCCTGCTCCCTTGGCTCGACGGAATCAACATCGATCTCAAGGGAATCTCCGACGAGTTCTACCACCGCGTGGTCGGCGGCAACGTACGCCCCGTGCTCGACTCCATCGAGCGCGTCCACGAGGAGGGCGTGTGGGTCGAAGTGACGACCCTCGTGATCGCGGAGCTGAACGACTCGAACGACGAGCTGCGCTGGACGGCAGAAGCCATCGCGGGGATCTCGACGTCGATTCCGTGGCACGTCAGCCGGTTCTTCCCCGCCTTCCGGATGATCCAGCACGCACCGACGCCGGTGGAAACGCTCGAGCGGGCGCGCCGCATCGGCCTCGACGTCGGGCTTCACTACGTCTACCTCGGCAACGTCCCCGACGAAGGAGAGGAAACCCACTGCCCGTCGTGCGGCGCCGTCGTCATCCGGCGCAGAGGGTACTTCGTGTGGGAGAACCGCCTCACCGGGGGAACGTGCCCGTCATGCGGCGCACCCGTTGACGGAGTCTGGGACGCGGCCTAGCGCGTGCGGAGCTGGACACGGCGGGAGCCGTCGTCGAGGAGCTCGATCTCCACGAGCGTGTCGCTCGCTTCGACCAGGCCATCGATCCGCTCCGGCCACTCCACGACCGTGACACCTCGATCCGGCGGAAGGTACGCGTCGAGGCCCACCTCGGCCAGCTCGGCAAGCGATCCCACGCGGTAGGCATCCACGTGGTGAAGCGCCAGGCGGCCTTTGTACTCGCGGGCGAGCACGTAGCTCGGCGAGACGACGAGGTCGGTGATCAGGAGTCCCTTGGCGATCCCCTTCACGAGCGTCGTCTTCCCCGACCCGAGCGGGCCGACGAGCGACACGAGCTCGCCGTCGCGAAGCCGAGAAGCCAACTCCTCTCCGACGGCCTCCATCTCCGACGCGTCGTGGGCGATGATCGTCTTATTCATACCGAGCGCACGCGTACGTCGATCTCGCCAAGCTGCTTCGTAAGACGCTCGACGATCTCGGCGACCAGAGCGTCGGTGAGGGTACGATCCGAAGCGCGCAACGAAAGCTCGTACGTCAAGCTCTTCCGCCCCTCTCCGACCTGCTCGCCGGCGTAGAGGTCGTAGAGAAGGATCGATTCAACCGCCGACTCGGAAACGAGGACGGCGCGCACGCACGCCTCCGGAACGGCGACCGGGACCGTGAGGGACAGGTCTCTTTTCGCGGCCGGCACCTGGGGAATCGGCGTGTAGCGCGCCGGACGATCGGCGGTCAGGAGCGCGGCGAGCCCGAATTCGAAGGTGTAGACCGTCGTCGGAACAGCGAACCGTCCCGTGAGGTCCGGGTGGAGCTCCCCGAAGGTCCCGACCGGCCGGCCATCGTCGGTCCACACGCCGCTACGTCCCGGGTGGAAGTACGAGGGCACGCCGTCGGCGGCGACACTCATCCCATCAAGCCGCAGGTATCCGAACAACCGGTCGAGAAGGCCTTTCACAGCGGAGAAGGAAACGCACTCCTTCCCCGACAAGGGAAGCCCCGTCCGCCCGAAGAGGGCTCCTCCGAGCGCATCCGTCTCACCTCGGGCAATCGAGAAGATTCGTCCCAATTCGAAAACCATCCCTCCGTCGACGCCGCGACTGAGGTTTGTCTCGACCGTCGCGAGGAGCCCCGGCAGAAGACTCCCGCGCAGCGCGCCCTGGCCGGCCGCCATCGGGTTCCGCACCTTGACCAGGTCCCCATCCGGAATCGACAGCACCTCTCTCCAGGAGCGCTCGTCGAATCCGTGGTTCACGACCTCGTCCATCCCGAGGCCTACGAGCGCGCGGCGGATCCGGTCCTTGCCAACCTCGACCTCGTCCTTCCGCCCCACCCGCACGGCCGCGCGAGGCACCGCCGCCTCAAGTCGGTCGTAGCCGTAGATGCGGCCGACCTCCTCGATCAGGTCGACCTCGCGCTCCAGATCGGGCCGAAACGGCGGAATCTCCGCGGTCACCACGCCTGAGCCGTAGTGCGCCGGGATTTCGAGCCTCCGGAGGAGGTCGACGACCTCTTCGGCTCCGATCTCCATTCCAAGGAGGGCGCGCGCTCTCTCGGGCCGAAGCGTCACGGTCCGCGGGGCGACGGGAGCCGGGTACGCGTCTTCGAGTCCCGCGACCACGCGGCACCCGGTCCACTTCTGCATCCAGTGCGCCGTGCGCGCCGCGACGAGAGGGATCCCCTCCGGCCCGACGCCCCGTTCGAAGCGGTGTGAAGCCTCGGTCTGCAGGCCGACGGAGCGCGACGACTCGCGAATCGCCCGATGCCCGAACGTGGCCACCTCAAGGAGAATCCGCTTCGTCTCGGCGCGGATCTCGCTCTCCTCGCCTCCCATGACTCCGGCGAGGGCGATCGGCCGCCCGCCGTCGGTGATGAGAAGCGCCCTCGGGTCGAGCGCTCGCTCGACCCCGTCGAGCGTCCGGAACGACTCGCCTCGCCTCGCCCGGCGGATGAGGATCGTCTTCCCGAGAAGGTCGGCGTCAAACGGGTGGATCGGGTGTCCGAGCTCGAGCATCACGTAGTTCGTCGCGTCGACGGCGTTCGACACCGGGCGCATTCCTGCCTTGATGAGCCGATGCTGGATCCGGAGCGGCGACGGCCCGACGGTGACCCCGTCCATGCGGCGCACGGCATAGCGCGGCGTGTCGTGAGGGTCCTCGATCTCGATCTTGATCCGATCGGAAACCCGCGTCTCGTCGCACGACACGTCGAGCGCCCGTAGAGGCCGGTTGAGCACGGCGGCCACCTCGCGCGCCACACCGTACACGCCGAAGCAGTCCGTCCGGTTCGACTTCACCTTGATGTCGAGGACGAAGTCGTCGTATTCGAGGAGCTCCGCAAGGTCCGCGCCGATCGTGAGGCCGAGTCGCTCGTCGAAGATCCAGATCCCGTCGGACTTCTCCTCGAGGCCGAGCTCGGTCTTCGAGCAGATCATCCCGTTCGAGACTTCGCCGCGCACCTTCCGCTTCTCAATGCGGAAGCCGGAGGGGAGTTCCGCCCCGACGCGCGCGAGTGGGACCACCGTATCGATGCGCACGTTCGCCGCGCCGCAGACAACATCGAGCGTCTCCGCGCCGACGTCCACGCGGCACAACGACAGATGGTCGGAGTTCGGATGGGGGCTGCACGCCGTGACGCGTCCCACAACCACGCCGGAAAGCGTCCCCGTCGGCCGGATCTCCTCCACTTCCAGCCCCGCCAGCGTCAGCCTTTCCGCGAGCCGGTCGATCTCCGGCCCGCTGACTTCAAGGTCGACGTAGTCGCTCAGCCATCGACTCGGAATCCCCATCGTCCGACTCCTTCGCGCCCCTTTCTACAGCGAGAACCCTGCATAGACGACGGGAACCGGCTCGCCGGTCACCGGCACGGCAACTCCGACGCGAACGGAGAGGGAGACGAGCCCGCCCAGGGTGGAAAGGTCGAACCCCTCTTCGATCCCGGCCTCTACGCTGGGGGACGTTGTACCGAATCGATCGGCGCTTGTCCAACCCACGCCACCGGCAACATAGACGCGCAGGCACTGTCCGTCGATCATCGCCAGGTTGAACAGGTTGTACGGAAGCCCTGCCGCTGACGGGAACTCGAGTTGGAGGCTTGCCGAGAGCTTGTTCAGCGCCGGCGACGGCGCCACGGACACCAGCTCGTTGAAGTCGAAGAGAAGGCTCTGCGGGACGTCTCCGGAACTGAAGCCGAGGAACCCCGTCCCTTGAAGGTACATCCCCGGGAAGACCCGCAGCTCATCGAACGCCGTGAGGGAAAGCCGTACGGATCCGGCCGAGGTGAGGTCCACGGCCGCCGCAGCGATTCGGCTCGTTGTCACGGACGGCAGCCGGACGGCCGCCAGCCGAGCGACGTAGAACGGCTCACCCTGGGAAACGAGCCGGTACGCCGAGCCGGTGATCGTGAGCGCGGCGTCCCACGTGGTCCCAGGAGCGCCGGTCTCGATCGGCTCGTAGCGCGTCACGGCGTAGGCGAAACTCCCTACGAGCCCGGCGCTCGAGAGCGCCGCAGCAGCAGAGATCTCAACGTCGCGCCCCTGCCGCACGACGACGGCCGCGGAGCTCTCCTCAAGATCGAGTTCGAACCGATCGAGACGCGACAAGACGATGCCGCCCGACGCGGTCGGCGACAGGACGTAGGCGTCGAGCGGGTACGCGGCGCGAGTTGCCGCCACAACGATCTTCACCGGGGAGTGGTTGTTGATTCGATCGCGATCGGGGAGCCGATGGTCCGGGTCGATCGTGACCTCGGCCACGGGAGACGGCGTTCGGAAGACGAGCTCACCCTTGGCGCCCGTATCATCCCCATCAAGGCGCCCCTTGGCGCCCCCATCCTCCTCCGCAAGGCGCCCCTTGGCGCCTCCACCATCTTCTGCGAGGCGGCCCCCATCCCACACGAGGCGCACGGCAGCTCCGGAGGCCGTCGCCGCTTCGACTTCGACGTCCTGGGCCGTTCCTCCCTCGCGCGTCACGGCGACCGTCGTTTCGTAGGCGCCGTCTTTCTCGGCTCGCCCGACGATGCGCACGGTGTAATCGACGGATCCAGCACCGTAGACCCAGACGCTGAACCACTCCTCCAGCGAGACGCCCGCCTCCTCCTCGACCAGGGAGCGAAGCAGGGCCGAGTCGAGGCGCGCCGCGCGCCCCGACTCGACGGCGCGGGAGAGCGCCCGATCGAATGTCTCCTCGCCCACCGCCGCGGCCAGTGCCCGAGCCACGACGTAGCCCTTGTCGTAGAGTCGCGTCGACGTCTCGTTCGCGTAGTCGAGGTCGGCCGCCGGCTTTACGAGCTCCTCGTCGAACGCACTCCACACCGACGTGAGGTACGGAAGCTCGATCAGGTGCTCACGAAGGTTCAGGTACCCGAACAAGCGCGAGACGTACTCCTCGAGGATTCCCTCACCGCGGACGTCAATCAGGTTGGGCTCGTCGGCCCCGTGCGCCCGCTCGAAGTACGATACGGACGCGTACTGGGCCAGTCCCTCGGAGAGCCACCCTTCGGCGTCGAGGTCCACGCCCATCCCCACGCCGAACCACTGATGGGCGATCTCGTGAGCGAGGACGTACTCGGTCACGCGGTGGAGGATCTCGGGGAGCAAGACGTCGCGGTGGGTGAAGAACCGCGTCGACAGCCAGACGATTCCGTCGGCGGAGAAGGCGTCGCCGGCCGTGTTCGGGTTCTCGACGATCGTCAGGACGGACCGCGGATAGGCTCCGTACCGGCCCTCGTATTCGGCGAGAATATCCCGCGCGTACGTGGCGAGCAGGCGCGCCGTGTTCTCGTGCCCCTCGAAGTAGGCGACGCGGATCGGCGTCGGGCCGTCGAGCTCGTACTCCTCGTACTCGGTCCCGAACGTGATCGCGAGCGACCGGGTCGAGGACTCATTCCGCGTCCGCACGCGCCGCGTGCCGTCGTCGCCGAGGCCGAGATCCAGAACCGCGTCCGCGCCCGCGTAGAACCGGACGTCGCCGGGCAGGGAGAACTCGGCTTCCACGTTTGCCCGCGGTAGGATCAAAGGGAACGCGTCATCCTCGCCGTGAACGAGGACCCCGTCCCGCTCTTCGTACGTCCCGTCGTCCTCGACAAGGAAGGGGAACCAGCCGAACCGCCATGTGAAGGTCTTGTCGGTCACCCCACCGTCTCCCGAGGCAAGCCGGGGGACCGACGTCACGAATTCGATTTGGATCGTGGACGACGCCGCGTCGACGGCGAGAACCGTCTCCTCAAGGTTGTAGGTCTGGAATGCGGGTGGCATGGCCAGGAGCCGGTACGGCGCAGGCAATCGGTCATCCTTCTCCCCACACGTCACGGTCACGACGTCGAGCCCCGAGGGCGAGAAACCGTCCGGGTAGGCGGCGTCGATCGACCGCGGGGAGAGGTACGGGTTCGGTTCCCGGTCGAGGTTCGGAAGAAGCAGGAAGTAGACCGTGCCCGGCGCCGATTCGAACGACACTTCCAGTATTCCGCGCATCTCGCGCCGCGCGGCGTCGTACGCCACGGCTAGCCGCTCTCGAGGGATCAAGGTCCCCTGCGCCGCCGTACCCGCGCAGAGGATCCCGAGGCCCAGAGCAAGAACGAGCCCACCTCTTCGTCCCATCGTCATGAGAACCTCCGACCGAACGTCTCAGTCTACACGTCCCGGCCCAGGTTTCACTCGGCCGACGACTCCTCGGAGTACGTCCGGTCGGCCACAACGCGCGCCCGGGTCACCTCGCGATCGCTCGCCCGCTCGACGAGGAGCGTGACCCCACCGATCTTCACCTCGTCTCCCGGCCTGGCGAGCGTGTTCAGGCGGCGCTGGACGAGTCCGTTGACCGTGACCCCTTCGTCCTCCGGAAGCTCGATGTCCATCGCCCGGTTCAGGTCGTGGATCGAGATGTCTCCGGAGACGAGCGCCTCGTCGCGCGACACGCGCTTCACGAGCAGCATGGGAGCCGGCTCGTCGTACTCGTCCTCGATCTCGCCGACGATCTCCTCCAGGATGTCCTCGAGCGTCACAATCCCCGCCATCCCGCCGAACTCGTCGATCACCACCGACATGTGCACATTCTGCCGCTGCAGCTCTCGGAGCAGGAGGTTGATCGGCTGCGTCGTCGTCGAGAAGTGCGCCGGCCGCAAGAGCTGGCGTAGCGTCTTCTTCTCGTTCGCCGCCTCGGTGCCGAGGAGATCCTTGGCGTAGAGGGTGCCGATCACGTTGTCGGGGACGCCCTCGTACACCGGGAAGCGCGAGTGGCCGTCCTTCGCAATGCGGGCGCGCACCTCGGCCATCGGCGTGTCCACGGCGATCGACTCGACGTCCGGACGCGGCACCATCACCTGCTCCGCGGTCACCTCGTCGAAGTCGAGGATCCGCCGGATCATGTCCCCCTCGGCCGGGGCGAGCATCCCGCTCTCCTCGCCCGCGTCGATCAGGGTCTCGATCTGCTCGTCGCTCACGCCCACCGGCTCCTTCTCCGCGAGGTCGATCCCGAAGACGCGAGCAATCCCCTTCGCGACGCCGTGGCGATCAGTCCCTGAGAGGTCTTCGACATCGCGGGGAGAACCTGGATGACGATCAGCGTCATCAGCGTGCTCGCCGAAACGTTGACCAAGTTGTTCAGGATGAGGAGCGCGGTGATCAGGTCGTTCGGCTCGTTGAGAAGGTGCGTCAACGCGCGTCGCTTCCGACGATGGGTGTTGACCAAGTACTTGAGGCGACCGTGCGTCAAGGACGTGATCGCCGTTTCTGTACACGAGCAGTACGCCGACAGGAAGACCAGCACGAGCAACAACGCCGCTTCCGCGGCCAAGAACGCTGTATCGCTCATCTCACCGTCGCTATTATAGAGGGGACCTGAACTGGTGCAAGCAAGCCCGTTGTCGCTTTCGCCTCCCGGCCGATACAATCACCCCGCCTCCAAGGAGGACCATCCGTGGACATGGACCGATTGCGGGAGATCGTCAGGCTCCTGAAGGACGAGGACCTGACGGAGATCACGATCGCCGAAGGCGATACGGAACTCACCGTCCGCCGGGCGCCGGAGCGCGGAGCGCTCCCGACCACGATCGCGCCCACGGCGGCCGCCGTCCCGGGTGTCCCGAGCGGGACCGTGGCGGTCACGGCGCCCCTCGTTGGAACCTTCTACCGCCGGGCCACGCCGGAGTCCCCGCCGCTCGCCGAGATCGGCCAGATCGTCCATTCTGGGGACACCGTTTGCATCATCGAGGCCATGAAGGTCATGAACGAGATCAAGGCCGAAGTTTCCGGCCGGGTTCGGAGCGTGCTGGCGGAGGACGGAGCGGCGGTCGAGTACGGCCAGGTGCTCTTCGTCCTCGACCCTCTATGAGTTTCCAGACCGTCCTCGTCGCGAACCGGGGCGAGATCGCGCTCCGCGTCATTGAGGCATGCCGCGAGCTCCGCATCCGCTCGATCGCCGTCTACTCCGAGGCCGACGAGCCGATGCCGTACCTCAAGCTGGCCGACGGCGCCGTGTGCATCGGTCCCGCCGAGGCCGCACGCAGTTACCTAAACCCCGCGGCCATCATCAGCGTCGCCGAGCTGGTCGAGGCCGATGCGATCCACCCGGGCTACGGCTTCCTCGCGGAGAACCCCGGCTTCGTCGAGATCTGCGACGAGCACGGAATCCGGTTCATCGGCCCGTCCCAGACCGCGATGCGCATCGTCGGCGACAAGGTGGCGACCCGCGAGTGCGTCGCCGCCGCCGGCGTCCCCGTCCTCCCCGGCGGCCTCGCGCCGAAGAAGCCGGAGGACGCGGCCGCGATGGCCGAGGAAATCGGCTACCCGATCCTGATCAAGTCGGTGTACGGAGGAGGGGGACGAGGCCTGCGCTGGGTCGAGACACCGGGCGAGCTCGCCGCCGCGCTCGCCGCCGCGGAGGCGGAGGCCAAGGCCGCAAGCGGCGAAGGCCACCTCTACCTCGAGAAGGCGGTGCGCGATCCTCGACACGTCGAGGTTCAGGTCCTTGGCGACGAGCGTGGCCGGATCATCACGCTCGGCGAGCGCGACTGCTCAGTTCAGCGGCGTCACCAGAAGCTGATCGAGGAGTCGCCCGCCCCGAACCTGCCGGCCGACGTGCGAGAGCGCCTGCGGCGAGCGGCCCTCGTCACGGCGCACGCCGTCGGGTACTGGAGCGCCGGAACGGTCGAGTTCCTCGTCGCCCCGGACGGAGCCTTCTACTTCATCGAGATGAACGCGCGAATCCAGGTCGAGCACTCCGTCACCGAGGTCGCGTGCCGCCTCAACTTGATCAAGGAGCAGATCAAGATCGCCGCGGGAGGATCGGTCCCCCTCGACCTTGAGGCGACGGCGCCGCGCGGGCACGCAATCGAGTGCCGCCTGAACGCCGAAGACCCGACGCGCGGGTTTCTCCCCTCGACGGGCGTCGTCCACATCGACGAACTCCCCGGCGGGCATGGGATCCGCCTCGACACAGCGCTCTACGACGGGATGACCGTGTCGCAATACTACGACTCGCTCCTCGCGAAGCTCATCGCGTGGGGCGAAGACCGCGACGAGGCCGTCGTGCGCATGCAGAACGCGCTTCGCCGGTTCCGTATCTCCGGGGTGGCGACCACCAAGGACCTCGCGCTCCGCGTCGTCTCCCACCCCTCGTTCCGCGACGCCGACCTCTCCACCTCGTTCCTCGACAAGAACGGGCTTCTCGGCTGACGCCGGCGGCCCTCTCGGATCTTGATCCTTGATGCTCGCCTTGCCGACCCGTACGCTTGACGCGCTCCGTGGGACTGCGTGATCGGCGGAGCGAAGGCGGAGTCATGTTCGACGCGTTGGCAGAGCGGTTGACGGCGGTTTTCTCCCGACTGCGGGGGAAGGGGACCCTCACCGAGGCCGACGTTGCCGAAGGTCTGCGCGAGATCCGAATCGCCCTCCTGGAAGCCGACGTGCACTACAAGGTCGTCAAGGAGCTCGTCGCCCGCATCCACGACCGTGCGGTCGGCGAGGACGTCCTTCAAAGCCTCACCCCTGGCCAGCAGGTCGTGAAGATCGTCCGCGACGAGCTCGCCGAGACGATGGGCGGGGAACGAACCACTCTGCGCCTCGATCGGCGCCCGGCCGTCATCCTCCTCGTCGGACTGCAGGGTTCGGGAAAGACGACCACGGCAGCC